>CAJYHU010000106.1 GCA_913774655.1 uncultured Luteibacter sp.
CGACCACGCGCAGCACCCGGTCGGACGCGTGGGCTACCCGCCCGACATCGGCGCCCTGGCCGTGTTCCTGCTCTCGTCGCAGGCCGGTTTCATCACCGGCGAGAACATCACCGTCGACGGCGGCGTCGCGCGGCGGATGCATTACGAATGACGTGCCGCATCGCGCCGTAACGGCACCACGGTATGCGCGGTCGCGGCGAAGGCCCGGGCGCCTTCCGCGTAGTCCCATTGCTCCACCTCGACACGCCGCGCCTGGTGGCGGATCACATGGAACGAGTTGCCGATGCCGTCGCGGATGCGCGTGGAGAGCGCCGTGCCTGCCTGCACCGACCATGTGCCGTCGCGCACCTCGCGTACGTACGGCAGGTGGATATGGCCGCCGAGGATCAGGTCCGCGCCGGCGGCGTGCCACGCGTCGACGGCGGCCTCGTGGTGGATCAGCAGGTTCGCATGATCCTTCTCGCGGATCACGTGCACGGGCTGGTGCGTCACCACGATGCGCAACTGGGTGTCGCGCGCCTGGCGGAGGCGCGCCGACACGCGCGCGATCTGCGATGGGGACACTTCGCCGTTCTTGTGCCGACGCGCACGCACGGTGTTGACGCCGATCGCCAGCAGGTCGCCCACGTCGTGGATGGGTTCAAGGTCGTGGCCAAACACGCGACGGAAGCCGCCGAACGGGTTCGTCGCCCGCGCGAACAGGTTGAACAGGGGCACGTCGTGGTTGCCCGGTACGACCAGCGTCGGTCGCTCGCATCCGTCGATGAAGCGGCGGGCCGCGTCGAACTGGCCTCGTCGCGCGCGCTGGGTGACGTCGCCGGACAAGATGACGAGATCGGGACGGACCCTTGCGATCGCCTCGTGCAGCGCCGCCACGACGTCGGCACGTTCGGTGCCGAAATGCGGGTCGGAGATCTGGACGACGACACTCAACCCGGATCCTCCCCGGGCTGGCGCTCGCCGTCGGAAATCAGCACGAGCGGACGGGGCGCGACGCGAAACACGATCGGAGGATCCTGCCAGAAGATCTCACCGTCCACCGCGACCTTCATGCGCCGGCGCGAGTGCTTCGGTCGCACGGTAATCTCCCGGAACGGAAAGCTCACCACGTTGTCCGCGTCGGAAAGCCGGCCCAGCGCGCCGCGCAGGACGATGCCGAGCATGGTGAGGCGGCCGATCGGACGCAACACGAGGCCGGCGAGCGTCCCGTCATTGCGATGGACGTCGGCGGCTTCGGGCAGGCCGATCTTCTCCAGTTGCAACGCGTTGTTGCCCACGAACAGGGTCGGCGTGCGCAGACGGCGTACCTGCGAGCCACCGCTGATCTCGATGCGCAACGAGCGGTAGCCGCGAAGCAGGGTGGACAGCCCCGACCACAGCGCGACGAGTCGATGCCGTCCGAGTCGCTGTTTCCACGCTTCGCGGTCCTCCAGCACCTGCGGGTAGAGCCCGAGGCTGGCGTTGACGAGAAACAACCGGTCGTTGACCAGGCCCGCCTGCACGTGCCGGGGCGTGCCGCGGAGCAACGACTCGGTCGCCTCGCGTGTGTCCGCGGAGATACCGTGCGTGCGCCCAAAGAAATTGAACGTGCCCTGCGGAAGCACGCCCAACGGCAGCTCTTCGCGCCAGGCGGCGCCGGCGACGAGGTTGATCGTGCCATCGCCGCCAGCGGCCACCAGCGCCCCGCCAACCTGTCTGGCATAGGTGACCGCTTCGCGCACCACGTCGACCGGGGTGTCGTCCGGTCCGATGGGAAAGAACCGGTGCGTGCGTCCCGCGGCATCGAGCAGGGCGCTGATGGTCTCGCGGGCTTCGTCCGCGTCGCGGCGGCCCGAGCCCGCGTTCATGACGATAGCCAGGGGCAGGTCGTGGGTCATGCGTGTCCTCCGTCGGGGAAGCAGACCATCGCGCGCGTCGCGACGGCATGAATACCGGCACATCCGCGCGCGCCCTGTCCATGGCAGGATCGCACCATCGCCGCGATCGCGGCCGGGAGGGGGGAAGACATGAAGCACGCTCGATCCGTCAGCATCGCCATCGCGCTTGCGTGGCTCGCCACGCCCTGTTTCGTCCAGGCCGACGACGCGCCGCTGGCGCATCGCATCGTGCGAGTGTCACTGGGGGCGTCGGCCAAGCCCACCTCCGGTCGCCTCCTGCTGTTCATCACGCAGGCCGATGCGGCACGCAAGGCGGCGAAGGACGGCAAGGTCGGTGCGGTCGACACCAACCCGTTCGAACCGCAGGCGGTGTCCGTCGCGGCCCGCGATGTGAGCTGGATCGAACCGGGCCAGTCGGTGGACATCGACGCGGACGGCGAGACCTTTCCCGCCGGCTTCTCCACGTTGCCCGCCGGCGACTACCTGATGCAGGCGGTGCTCGACGTCGGCCACGACTACAATTATTTCGGCCGCCACGAGGGTGATCTGCTCAGTGGCGTCGTGCCGGTAAAGCTCACCCCGGGCGGCACGATGCCCACCCTCACGCTGGACCAGCCGGTGCCCGCGCGCGATCCCTGGACGCTGCCGCCGGTCGTGCCGCAGCCCTTGCGCGATGCGCTTACGCAGGCGCGTGAGCATACCCATGCGGAGGTCATGCAGAGCCCCGCGCTGACGGCCTTCGCCGGTCGGCCCTTGTCGATCCGCGCGTGGGTGATCACCCCGCCGGGTTACGACGCGAAGGCCACCACGCGTTATCCCACGGTCTATCTCACGCACGGTTTCTCCGGCGGTTTCGACCGCTACGCGGGCACCATCGCCGCGGTCTGGTCGGCGATGAAGGCCGGGCAGATGCCCCCGATGATCTGGGTGCTGCTGGACGAATCGGGCCCGACCGGCACGCACGAGTTCGCCGACTCGGTGAACAACGGGCCGTGGGGGCAGGCGCTGACGACCGAATACATCCCGTGGCTCGAAGGCCGCTATCGCATGGACGCCCGGGTGGGCGGACGCTTCCTCACCGGTCACTCGTCCGGCGGCTGGGCGACGCTCTGGCTGCAGACCCGCTATCCGAAGGTGTTCGGCGGCACGTGGTCGACCTCGCCCGATCCGAGCGACTTCCGCGACTTCACGGGTATCGACCTGTACGCTCCCCACGCGAACGCCTATCGCAAGCCGGATGGCAGCCCGAACCCGCTGGTGCGCGACAAGGGCAAGGTCATCGCCACCTTCGAGACCTTCGCGAAGCTCGAGCGCGTGATCGGCCCTTACGGCGGCCAGCTCGCGTCGTTCGAATGGGTGTTCTCGCCGCGCGGCAAGGACGGCCGTCCGCAGCCGATGTTCAACCGCGACACAGGTGCGGTGGATCCGGAGGTCGTGG
>CAJYHU010000107.1 GCA_913774655.1 uncultured Luteibacter sp.
CGCCCGAGATGGCCTACTTCGAGTGCCTGCACGAGCTCAAGCTGATCGTCGACCTGATCTACGAAGGCGGCATCGCCAACATGAACTACTCGATCTCCAACAACGCGGAGTTCGGCGAGTACGTGACGGGCCCCGAGGTCATCAACGAACAGTCGCGCGCCGCGATGAAGAACGCCCTGAAGCGCATCCAGAACGGCGACTACGCCAAGATGTTCATCCAGGAAGGGCGCCTGAACTACCCGAGCATGACGGCCCGCCGCCGCAACACCGCCGAGCACAGCATCGAAGTGGTGGGCGGCAAGCTGCGCGCCATGATGCCCTGGATCGCGAAGAACAAGCTGGTCGACCAGACCCGGAACTGATCAGTTCATTCACCCCGACGACAAGGGCCATCGCGCAGGCGATGGCCCTTTGTCATTGACTACACTGCCCGTTTCGTCGCGAGTCCCTCGCGGCGCTATGAATTCGATAGCTGCTCCCGCACGATCCACGGGCGCTGGAGGCCAATTTGATGCATGACGACACGCCGCTGGGCGAGCCCCTGCCGCGCAAGCGCCGCAAGGGCATCTACATCCTGCCGAACCTGTTCACGCTGGCCGCGCTGTTCGGCGGCTTCTACGCCATCGTGATGGCGATGAACGCGCGCTTCGACCTGGCCACCGTCGGCGTGTTCTCCGCCATGATTCTGGACAGCCTGGACGGCCGCGTGGCGCGCATGACCAACACGCAGAGCGCGTTCGGCGAGCAGATGGATTCGCTGTCCGACATGGTGTCCTTCGGCGCCGCGCCGGCGCTCATTGCCTACGAATGGTCGCTCAAAGGGCTGGGCCGTTGGGGTTGGATCGCAGCCTTCGTGTATTGCGCCTGCGCCGCGCTGCGGCTCGCCCGCTTCAACGTCAACACGGGCGTGGTCGACAAGCGCTGGTTCCAGGGCCTGCCGTCGCCAGCGGCCGCGGCGCTGGTGGCCGGCTTCATCTGGCTCATGACCGAATGGGGCAAGCGCGGCAGTGACGTGTGGTACCTCTCGTGGCAGCAGATCACCTGGATCACCTTCTTCTTCACGCTGTACGCGGGCCTGACGATGGTGACCAATGCACCCTTCTACAGCTTCAAGGACATGCAAATGAAGAAGAGCGTGCCCTTCGCGACCATCGTTCTCATCGCGCTGGGCATCGCCGTGATCAACATCCATCCGCCCACGGTGCTGTTCGGCCTGTTCGTGGCCTATGGCTTCAGCGGCTACGTGATCTATGCCTGGCGCAAGGCCAAGGGTCAGCCGGTGAGCGTGATCAGCGTGTCGACCGACGAGCCGGACGAGCGGGGCTTGCACAACTGAGCAGGCCCTGTGTTAAAGTCCGCCGCTCCATGAAGCACATTGCACTGGCCCTACTACTGATCCCCCACGGGCGGAGACGGTAGAGCGCGCGCGCATCCCATCACCACGGCCCGTTCGCACCAGCAACGGGCCGTTCTGCTTTTGGGGTTGCTGGTCGATTCCAACCATCACAGAGAAATCGACATGTTGAAGCAACCTCAGACCAAGTACCGCGCCTTCGCGCCGATCGGCCTCACGGACCGCACCTGGCCCGATGCCGTCCTGACGAAGGCCCCGATCTGGCTGTCGACCGACCTGCGTGATGGGAACCAGGCGCTGGTCGAGCCCATGGACATCGAGCGCAAGATGCGCATGTTCGAGATGCTGGTGAAGATCGGCTTCAAGGAGATCGAGGTCGGCTTTCCCTCGGCTTCGCAGGTCGAATTCGACTTCGTGCGGCGCCTGATCGAAGAGCAACGCATTCCCGACGACGTGACGATCCAGGTGCTCACGCAGGCCCGTGACCACCTCATCGAGCGCACCTTCGAGGCCCTGCGAGGCGCGCCGCGCGCCATTGTTCACCTCTACAACGCCGTCGCGCCCATCATGCGCCGCGTCGTGCTCGGCATGGACGAGGACGGCATCGTCGAACTCGCGGCCAGCCACGCACGGCAGTTCAAGGAACACGCAGCCCGCCAGCCGCATACGCGCTGGACTTTCCAGTATTCGCCCGAGATGTTCTCGGGCACGGACCTCGCGTTCTCCAAGCGCGTCGTCGATGCGGTCACCGAGGTCTGGGCGCCGACGCCCGCACACAAGTGCATCGTGAACCTGCCGTCGACCGTCGAGCATTCGACGCCGAACATCTTCGCGGACATGATCGAGTGGATGCACCGCCACTTGGCGCGGCGCGATGCGATCGTGCTGTCGGTCCATCCGCACAACGACCGCGGCACCGGCACGGCCGCGGCGGAGTTCGCCGTCATGGCGGGCGCCGATCGCCTGGAGGGCTGCCTGTTCGGCAACGGCGAGCGCACGGGCAACCTCGACCTGGTGAACGTCGCGCTCAACCTGTACACGCAGGGCGTGTCGCCGGGCCTGGACTTCTCGCGCATCGACGAGATCCGCGCGACGGTCGAGCACTGCAACCAGATCCCGGTGCATCCGCGCCATCCGTACGTGGGCGACCTCGTCTACACCTCGTTCTCTGGGTCGCACCAGGACGCGATCAAGAAAGCGTTCGCGGCGCGGCGTGAGGCCGATCTTTGGGACATCCCGTACCTGCCCATCGACCCCAAGGACGTCGGTCGCAGCTACGAGGCCGTGATCCGGGTCAACAGCCAGTCGGGCAAGGGAGGCATCGCCTACCTGCTCGAAAGCGAGCACGGCCTCGAGTTGCCGCGGCGCCTGCAGATCGAGTTCAGCCAGGCCGTGCAGCGTGTCATGGACGTGGAGGGCAAGGAACTGTCGGCGGCCGACCTCTGGCAGATCTTCCGCGACGAGTACCGCATGGATTCGGCCAACGGCCTGCAGCATCGCGCCATCGATGCCGAAGGCGAGGGCGCCGCGGCCGCCGTGCACCTGCGTGGGGACCTGCGCTGGGGTGGCGAAGTGCGCCGCATCGACGGCCGCGGCAACGGGCCGATCGACGCCTTCGTCCAGGCCATGGCAACGGCCACCGGCCATGCGATCCGGGTGATCGACTACCACCAGCACGCCATCGGCACCGGGGCCGACGCGCGTTCGGTGGCCTACCTCGAACTGCGTGTGGACGAGTCGCAGACGCTCTTTGGCGTGGGAATCGACGCCGACACGACGGCCGCCTCGCTGCGTGCCATCGTCTCAGGCGTCGAACGTGCGCTGGGAC
>CAJYHU010000108.1 GCA_913774655.1 uncultured Luteibacter sp.
TGGGTTTTTCGAGCACCACGCGCGAACCGTCGCCGTTGAGGCCGAGCGCGCCCAGGCGCTGACAGATGTCGGTGAAGATCTCCGGCGAGGTCGAGAGGTAGAACACGCGGATGTGTTCGGCCCGCTCGCCGAGCAGCTGGGCGAATTCGTCCCAGCCGTCGGCCTTGCGCGCGTCGAGCGAGCGGTAGCCCACCATGGCCAGGAACGCGTCCAGCTGCGCCGGGGCGACGTGGGCCACGCCCTTTTCGATCGCCGCGCGCACCTGCTCGCGGTAACCGGCGTCGTCAAGCCCTTCGCGGGCGACGCCGATGATGCGGCTGCGGGTCTGGATCTGGCCTTCGACGAACCGGTGATACAGCGCGGGAAGGAGTTTGCGCACGGCGAGATCGCCGGTGCCGCCGAAGATGACGAGATCGAAGGGTTCGATCAGGGGGAGGGGAGCGCTCACGACAGTCGCCTCGTGGAATCGGTGAATAGGCCACAGGATCGTACCAGTGACATACCAGGAGCTACCAGCCCCGTACCACTCGACAGCATGCCATTGACTGTGGCGCGCTGTCGCAAGCCGATGAAAACGTTTCCCATGACATTTAAATCGTGCCAAACAGGTGTTTGAATCCCAGTCACCGTGAGACTTCCATGGGGGCGCTTGCCCAAGTGGTCGGCCATTGGTATCGTCCGCGAATGGAAAGCGCCCTCGTCGCCGAGTACCAACGCCTGCAACACGATCCGGCCTCCCGGCAGCCGCTGGCGTACATGCGCCTGCGCCGGGCCATCCGCAACGTGATCGAGAACGGTCAGGTGCAGGTCGGCCACGCCTTGCCCAGCGAGCGCGACCTGGCCCGGGTGCTGACCCTGTCGCGGGTGACGGTACGCAAGGCCATCGGTGGCCTGGTCGAAGACGGCCTGCTCACCCAGCGGCACGGCGCGGGCACCTTCGTCTCCGAACGCATCGTCAAGCCGCTGTCGCGGATGACCAGCTTCACCGAAGACCTTCGCGCGCGCGGGCTGAACCCCCGCTCGGAGTTCTTCGAACGCGCCATCGGCGAAGTCACGCCCGAAGAGGCCATGGCGATGAACCTTTCCCCGGGCACGCAGGTGGTTCGCCTGCATCGGTTGCGCTATGCCGGCGACGAGCCGCTGGCGATCGAGCGCAGCGCCGTGCCGCTGTCCCTGCTGCCCGATCCGCAGCTGGTAGAAGATTCCCTCTACGAAGCGCTCGACAAGCTGGGCAATCGGCCCCTGCGCGCCTTGCAACGCCTGCGCGCCGTGGTGCTGGGCCCGGCGCAGACGCGCCTGCTGCGCCTGTCCGCGGGCAGCGCCGGCCTCAACATCGAACGACGCAGCTTCCTCGACGACGGACGCATCGTCGAATTCACCTGTTCCTGGTACCGCGGCGATATCTACGATTTCGTGGCGGAACTGCAAAGCGACTGACCGAGCCCCGACCATGACCTCCTCGCCGCAAGACACCCTGATGTATCGCGAAGCACACGAGACGGCGGAGGTCGTCGAGCGGCAGCTGCAGCACAACGACGCCGTCGTGGCCGCGTTGGCCGAACGCCTGCGTGCACGCCCGCCACGCATGGTCATCACCTGCGCCCGCGGCAGCTCCGACCACGCCGCGATGTATGCCAAATACGTCTTCGAGACGCAGCTGGGCGTGGTCACCGCGTCGGCGTCGCCGTCGGTGACCTCCATCTATCACGCCGACCAGCACCTGGACGGCGCGCTCTACGTGGCGGTGTCGCAGTCGGGCAAGAGCCCCGACCTCGTCCGCAACGCCGAGGCCGCGCGACGCGCGGGTGCCTACGTGGTGGCGCTGGTCAACGTGGTCGATTCGCCGCTGGCCGCGATCGCCGACGTGGTGGTGCCGCTGCACGCGGGTCCGGAAAAGAGCGTCGCCGCGACCAAGAGCTACCTCGGCGCGCTGTTCGCCATCCTGCACATCGCCGCGCGCTGGAGCGGCAAACCCGAGATCGCCGACGCGCTCACCGCGCTGCCCGCCCAACTGCGCCAGGGCTGGGATGCCGACTGGTCCGCGCTCACCGACGGCCTCGTCGATGCGCACAACCTCTTCGTGGTGGGTCGCGGCTTCGGCTTCGCGGGAGCGCTCGAGGCGGCACTCAAGTTCAAGGAAACCTCGGGCCTGCATGCGGAGGCGTTCAGCGCCGCCGAGGTCAAGCACGGCCCGATGGCGCTCGTCGGCCCCGACTTCCCCGTGCTGTTCTTCGCGCAGAACGACGACACCCTGCCCGGCGTGCTCGACGTGGCCGCGGAGTTCCGCAAGCGTGGCGCGCGCGTTTGGATTGCGGCGCCCGGCGCCCAGGGCGAAGACGTGCTTCCGCTGGTCGCCACGGCGCCCATCGCGGCACCGCTGGTCACCGTGCAGAGCTTCTATCGCGCCACGGCGGCGCTCGCGCTCAAGCGCGGGTTCGACCCGGACGTGCCGCCGCATCTGAACAAGGTGACCGAGACGGTCTGAAGCCCGGGGGCGCGGGCATGCGCCCTGACGGAACGGGACGTTCGCTCACCGGCTGACACGGCCCCGCGCGTCCGCTTCCGCGTGCCGCCTCCCATCCCCCACCCTCCAGCTAACGAAGGACTCTCCCCATGACTACCGCCCTCGTCAACGGCCGGGTACTCACCGACAACGGGTTCCAGAGCGGCTTCGCCGTGCTGGTGGACGGCGGCACCATCGCCGGCCTCGCCCTGCCCTCCGATCCGCGCGTGCGTGCCGCCGAGCGTGTCGACCTGGGCGGGCGCACGCTGCTACCGGGCTTCATCGATTGCCAGGTCAACGGCGGCGGCGGCGTGCTCTTCAACGACACGCCCACCGTCGATGCGATCCGCGCCATCGGCCAGGCGCATGCGCGGTTCGGCACCACGGGATTCCTGCCCACGCTGATCAGCGACGACGCGGCCGTGATGGCCAGGGCGATCGACGCGGTGAACGACGCCGTGGCCCAGGGCGTGCCGGGGGTGCTCGGCATCCATCTGGAAGGCCCGTTCATCGCACCCGAGCGCAAGGGCGTGCACGACCCGGCGAAATTCCGCATCGCCGATGCCGACGACATCGCCATGGTGGCGCGTCGCCACGGCGGCGTGACCCTGCTCACCCTCGCCCCGGAACGGGCCAGCGACGACGTGCTGCGCCAGCTGGTCGACCACGGGGTGATCGTCTGCGCCGGCCATACCGCCGCCGATTACGACACCACGCGTAACGCGCTCTCGCTGGGCGTGCGCGGCTTCACGCACCTGTTCAACGCGATGACGCCGTTCACCAGCCGCGAACCCGGCGTGGTCGGCGCAGCGCTGGAAGACGCGACGAGCTGGTGCGGGTTGATCGTGGACGGCCACCACGTGCACCCGGCATCGTTGCGCGTCGCCATCGCGGCCAAGGCGAAGGAGAAGATGATCCTCGTCACCGACGCGATGCCGCCGGTGGGTTCGGACAACCCGAACTTCGTGCTCAAGGGCGAGACCATTACCGCGCGCGACGGCGTCTGCCAGACCGCGGACGGTACGCTGGCCGGCTCGGCCCTCGACATGGCGAGCGCGGTGCGCAACACCGTCGACCTCGTCGGTGTCGCGCTGGACGAGGCCTCGCGCATGGCCTCGACCTACCCTGCCGCGTTCCTCGGCCTGGGTGCCACGCACGGTCGCATCGCCGCCGGCTGCCGCGCCGACTTCGTCGTGGTGGACGACACGCTGCAGGTGTCCGAGACGTGGATCGGCGGACAGCAGGTGTTCGTCGCCCGCTAGGCGCCCGACCCTGCGGGAGGCGGGCAAGGTGCCTGGCTCCCCGGACGTCCGTGAAGAACCCCAAAAAGCCGGCAACTCCGCGCCGGCTCGATACAGGGAGAGGGTGGGCCGCCCGGATACGCTGCCCGGGCGGCCTGGGTCGATCAGAGCGAGAAGTCGTACCTCACGCCGAAGCGGAAATAACGCGGTGCCTGGAAGGCGATGGGACGGCGGTAATCCGGATTCGCCGCCGGCTGCCCGTTGGCATCGACCGTATCCAGTTCGCCGGTATCGACCTGGCCGACGACGCGCTGCTTGCCGGCCACGTTGAACACCGCCGCCGTGAAGGCCAACGGCTGCTCCGCGCCCGCCCACATGGGACGGTATTCGGCGTTGAGATCGAGGCTCCACGTCCACGGCAGGCGACCCCGCGAACCACGGGGTGCCGGGCGGAAGCCGCACTCGAAATACGACGCGCCGTACTGGATCGCATCGACCGGATCCTGGCCCAGGCAGTTCTTCGGCCGTCCCGTCGCCACCGCGAGGTTGCCGCCGATCAGCCATTCGGGCGTGGCCTGCCAGTAGCCGTATGCCTTCAACTGGTGCGTGCGGTCGTTGGGCAGCGGACCGTTCGAATACTGCATGATTTCCGGCGCGTCCCAATCCTGCGTCACCGACGGGTCGAGCTGGCCGATGTCGGACTTCAGCTGGCCCTCGGAGTTGCCGTAGCTGCGCGAGAAGGTGTAATCGACGCGACCGTACCATTGGTTGGCGAGCTGGTGTTCGAGGTAGAGCTCCAGCGAGTAGTACTTGCGCTTGAGGTCCGGGAACGCCACGCCCTCGGGCGAGGTGAAGTCTTCCTTGGTAAGGCGGAACGGCACCAGGGTGCCGTTGCCGTCCACGTCGACGTTGAAGGTGTTCGACTTGCCCGGATTGAACAGGTAGCAGCCGGGAATGGACGCGTTGGTGATGTCGATGCCGTTGCGCGCGGCGTATTTCTCGAACGGACGGCTGTCGCAGAAGTCGTCGATCGAGCTCTTCAGCTTGCGGTAGGTCGCCTTGGCGCCGAAGCTCCAGTCGGCACCCAGCGCCTTGTCGAAGCCCAGGATGTACTCGTCCTGGTAATACGCATCGATGCCCACCGCGGCGATCGTCCTGGGATTGAGCGGCGTGCCGTCCTCGCCGTTGAGATACGCGCGCGTGCCGATCTGCTGCGCCCCGAGCGGTTCGCCGGTGTTCGGGTCCACGCCGGTAAAGGTGTAGTACTCCGAGTAGTAGGTCGACGCCGACGCACCGCGAATGGCCACGTTCGACGGAATCGCCAGGTGGTAACGGCCGGCGTTGGCGTAGAGCTTGAACGTGGAATCGCCGAACACGTCCCACGTGACGCCCAGTCGCGGGGCGAGCTGGTGGCGCTGGGCCACGTAGGTCTGGCCGTCGCCGTTGATGTTCTTGAACTGCTCGTTGCGCAAGCCGATGGAGGCCATCCAGCGATCGGTGATCTGCCACTTGTCTTCGATGAACTGGGCTTCCTGCTCCACCTTCACGTTGGCGCCCGTCTGGAACAGGCGCTTCTGCGCGAAGTACTGCACGCCCGGCGGCACGACGATGCCTCGACTGGGGATCGCACCGGCGGCGGCGTAGATCCAGCGATAGCCGCCCTCGTAGACGTTGCCGGAGTAGGACTCGAGCGTCTGGTTGTCGACGCCAGCGCGCAGGTCGTGATCGCCGACGTGGTATTCGACGTCCAGGCGCCAGCCCTTGGTCTTGTCTTTCGCGCCCTGGCCGAGCACGGTGCCGTTGACCAGACCGCAGCCGACGATCTTCTCGCCCACCGGGATACCCTGGCGGTTGTCGAGGATCCATGGGCAGTTGGGCGAACCGGCGTAATCGAGGTTGCGCTGGTGCCGCGTGTTGCTGCGGCCATAGAGCGCGTTCACCGTGAGTTCGTCGGTGAGGTAGCCGGTGTACTTGCCGATGTAGACGTCGCCGCCCGGCGCGGAACCCGCGCCCGCGTCGAAGTTCTTGAGGTTGTCGGTGCCCAGGTACTGCGCACGCGTACCCGTGGCGTAGTCGTACGCGTAGACGCTGCGCTCGATGTTCGACTTGTCGCCCAGGCCCGTCACTTCGAGCAGGTGGTTGTCGGTGATGTTCCAGTCGATCTTGGCCAGCCACTTGGTGGCCTTGGATGCCTGGTGGGTGCGTTGCGCGGTGACGCTGTTGGACGTGCTGTTGAGGTTGGAGCGGGTGAAGTCGGCCGCGGCGAACAGGAACAGCTTGTCCTTGATCAGCGGGCCGCTGAGGTACCCGGTGTACTGCGTGTCGCCGGAGCGATTCTCCTCCCGGAACTGGTAGAGCTCGCCGTTGGTACGGTAGATGTTCTTCGGCTTCTGGCGCAGGCCCTTGGGCGTGACGTAAAGGCCGACGCCGGCCTTCCATTCGTTGCCGCCGCGCTTGGTCACGATGTTGATCACGCCGCCGGTGGAGCGGCCGTATTCGGCGCCGTAGCCGCCGGTGTAGATCTGCTGCTGGTCGATCGCATCGAACGGCAGGCTGGTGAAACCCAGGCCGGTCAGCGCGTTGGTGACCGAATAGCCGTTGATGTAGTACTGGTTTTCCGACGCCGACGAACCGCCGAACGAGGCCACGTTGCCATAGCGCGAATCGCCCGATACCACGCCCGGGGCAAGCAGCGCCGCGGCGGTGACGTCGCGGGCGAGGGGAATCTTCTGAAGTTGCTGCGAGGTGAGCACCGTACGCGAGTCGACGGACGAGACGTCGATCGCCGGCAGCGCGTTGCCGGTGACCTGCACGCCTTCGAGCGTCTGCGCCTGGGCGCTGCCGGCGGCCGCGCCCGCGAACGAGACGTCGATGCCGCCGCCGATGTTCACCTGCACGTTGTCGCGGCTCTCCACGACCTGGCCGCCGCGTTGCAGCGTCACCTTGTAGCGGCCGATCGGCAACGACGGCACGCGGTAGCGACCCTCGGCGTCCACGCCGGTATCGCGGGCGAAGCCGGTGTCGAGGTTTTCCAGGCGCACCGTGGCGCCCTCCGGTTGCGCGACGCGGCCGAAAACGACGCCGGACGCATTGGACTGGGCCATGACCGACCCGCTGGCGAAGCACAGGGCCAGCGCGAGGCACAGGGTGGAGCGACGCGGCGCACGGCCGCCGGAATGGCACATCTGCATGGTGTGGTGTCTCCCCGAATTGAACCGCCAAAGGGCCCGTCCGCGGCTCGGCCGGGCCCAACGTTCAAACGCGATGTCGCCACGCCCGACCGGATCCCCCGGGTCGACCGCCCCCTGTCGGCGCAAGAACTTGCGCCCGGCGACATCGATGACCAACTACCCGCAAAAGATTGCGAATGTCAAGCGATCGTTAGAAATTCGTGACTTGGCGCCCGTCCGTGGCTAAAGTGGCGCCCGTTCGGGTGTCCCGGCCGGCGTTCGGCCGACGGGATGAAACGGGAAGCCGGTGCGCCGCCAATGCGGCAAGGCCGGCACTGCCCCCGCAACGGTATGCGCCGCGAGGTCCCCTGGGTCCTCCGCCGCCGGCCGACGCCACTGTCCTTGAGGATGGGAAGGTGCCGGCGGCGAGCCATCGTCGATGGCCGGCGCGAGTCCGGAGACCGGCCCGCGCGAACGTCCGCCTGAGAAGCCTCTCAGATGCGGCCGTTTTCTTATTCGGACGATTCGCGGCGGGCGGATCCGGACCGCCCGCGGCCCCGGTCGTGCGCGTCGTTCGTCTTCCCGTCGCGACGTCCATCGCAGCGTGACGAGGACCCGTTCCATGAAGAAGACCCTGCTCGCGACGGCCCTGCTGTCGTCCATCGCCTCCGCGCACGCGGCCGACGGCGTCGCCGGCGACCGGCTCGATCCGGTCGTGGTGACCGCCAATCGCGCGCCCACCCCGCTCGACGAGGTGCTCGCCCCGGTGACCGTGATCTCGCGCGAGGACATCGACCGCCTGCAACCGACCAGCGTCCAGGACCTGCTCACCGGCCTGCCCGGCGTGGTCATGGCGAACACGGGCGGTATCGGCCAGCAGACGTCGCTCTTCATGCGCGGCACCAACAGCGCGCACACCCTGGTGCTGGTCGACGGCGTCCGTGTGGGCACCGTCGGCGCCGGCCTGCCCGCCTACGAACAGCTCCCGGTGGAACAGATCGACCACATCGAAATCGTGCGTGGCCCGCGCTCGAGCCTCTACGGCTCGGATGCGATCGGCGGCGTGATCCAGATCTTCACCCGTCACGGCGAGGCGGGGCAGCCGCCGGCACCGACCGTGTCGGTCGGCACGGGTAGCCACGGATACACCCAGGGCCAGGTCGGCGTCTCCGGGGGCACCACGCACGGCTGGTACAACGCCAGCCTCGGCGGCCAGTACACGGCCGGCATCAACGCGTGCCGCATCGGCGCGGCGCAGGCGTCCAAGGGCTGCTTCACCGACGAACCGGACGACGACGCCTACCGCACCTATAACGGCGCGCTGGCCGGCGGCTATCGCTGGGACGACGGCACCGAACTGACCGGCACCTGGATGCGCAGCAAGGGCACCATCGAATACGACGGCGATTTCCAGAACCTCACCCGGCGGTCGCAACAGGTGGCCGGTGCGAAGCTCGGCGTCGACGTGATGGCCGGCTGGCGCATGTCGCTGGCCCTGGGCCAGAACCAGGACCGGGCCGACAATTACCTCAACGGCCTGGGCAAGACGGTGCGCGATCCGGTGACGTTCGCGCCGATCGTCACCGACCCGGACAGGTATCGCGTCGGTTACCTCTATTCGCGGCGCAACCAGGCCTCGTGGCAGAACGACGTCGCGCTCGCCCCGGGCCAGACCCTCAGCGCCGGCGTCGACCTGCAGCAGGAGCGCCTGCGCAGCGACACCGATTACCTGAAGGACCGGCGTGACAACACGGGCGTGTTCGCACTCTACCAGGGCGTGTTCGGCCCGCATGAGATCCAGCTGTCGGCCCGCCACGACCACAACGACCAGTTCGGCAACCACACCACCGGCTCCGCCGCCTATGGGTTCGCGTTCGGCCAGGACCTGAAGGTCACGGCCTCGTACGGCAGCGCCTTCCACGCGCCGACCTTCAACGACGAATACTACCCCTATGGCGCACCGGTCGATCTCAAGCCGGAAACCTCGCGCACCGCGGAGATCGGCCTGTCGGCCCACCAGGGGATATGGCACTGGGCGGTCAACGCGTACCAGACCAAGGTCGACGACCTGATCGCGTTCGATGCCGCGTTCCTGCCGGTCAACGTCAGCCAGGCACGCATCCGCGGCCTCGAAGGCCAGGTCGGCGCGGACGTGGACGGCTGGCACCTGCGCGGCTACGCGACCCTGCAGCAGCCGAAGAACCGCGACGCCGGCGTGCAACACGACAACCTGCTGGCCCGTCGCCCCGAGCGGACCGCCCGCGTGGACATCGACAAGGACCTGGGGGCGTTCACCCTCGGCGGTTCGGTCTACGCGGCAGGCTACAGCTACGACGACGCGGCCAACACGACGCGCCTGGGCGGCTACGCCACCGCCGACCTGCGTGGCACCTGGCACCTGGACAGCGCCTGGAGCGTGCAGGGCCGCGTCGCCAACCTCGCCGACAAGCGCTACGAGACCGCCGCCTACTACAACCAGCTTGGCCGCACCTACTACCTGACCGTCCGCTTCACCCCCACGGCCAGGTAGTCCCCGCGCGACGGGTCAGGCCCCTGCCTTCCGGCAGGGGCCTGACCATAGGCACACGCGGGACGAGGGCGCCGGAGGGCATAAAATCCCCCGACGCGGGGACGGTTCCCCGCGATCACAGGGAGTCACGTGAACCTCTTCGCCCCCTTCATCCGCCGGCCGATCGGCACCTCGCTGCTGGCAGCGGGGCTGCTGCTGGCCGGCGCGCTGGCCTATCGCCTGCTCGGCGTGGCCGCGCTGCCGTCGATCGACGTGCCGGCCGTGGCGGTGTTCGCGCAGTTGCCGGGCGCCAACGCGCAGACGATGGCGTCCACGGTCATCGCCCCCCTGGAACGCCACCTCGGGCGCATCCCCGGCGTGGACCAGATGTACTCCAGCAGCAACGATTCCAGCGGCTTCGTGCGCGTGCGATTCAGCATGGACCGCAACACCGACGCCGCCGCCCGCGACGTGCAGGCCGCCATCAACGCCTCGTTGGCCGATCTGCCACCGATGCCGGCGCCGCCGCAATACTTCAAGTTCGACACCAGCCAGATTCCCGTGCTGCTGGTGACGCTAACGTCGAAGACGATGCCCCCCGACCGGTTGTTCGACCTGGTCGACACGCAAATCAAGCCCGCGGTGGCGCAGATTCCCGGTGTGGCCCGTGTGCAGGTGTTCGGCGGCACGCCGCACGCCGTTCGCATCGAGCTGGACACCCGCGCGCTGGCCGCCAAGGGGCTGACCGCCAACGACGTCGGAAACGCGCTGCGCGCGGCCAACGTCACCTCGCCCCAGGGCGTGCTGAGCGACGGCCGCACGCAAATGACCGTCATCGCCAACGACAGCCTGCACACGCCGGAGGAGTTCGCCCGCATCCTCGTCGCGTCCAAGAGCGGCACGCCGGTGCGGCTGTCGGACATCGCCAGGGTGTACAGCGGCCAGCAGGATCAATACCAGGCCGCCTGGTTCCAGGGGCAACGCTCGGTCACCATGCAGATGAGCCGCCGCCCCGAGGCGAACGCGATCGCCACGGCCGAGGCCATCCGGGCGGCGCTGCCGCGCTTCCACGGCATGCTGCCGGCCGACGTGGAGATCACCCCGATCTTCGACCTCACGCAGACCACGCAGTCGGCTCTGCACGAGGTGAAGGTCGCCCTGCTCATCAGCATCGTGATGGTCGTGCTGGTGATGCTCGTGTTCCTGCGCCGCCTGGGCCCCACCCTCATCGCCACGCTAAGCGTGCCGCTGTCGCTGGCCGGTGCCTTCGTGGTGATGTGGACGCTCGGCTACACGCTCAACACGCTGTCGCTGATGGCCCTGGTGCTGTGCATCGGCTTCGTCGTCGACGATGCGATCGTGGTCATCGAAAACATCGTGCGCCACATGGAGAACGGCAGCGGCCCGATGCCGGCCTCGCTGGAAGGCGTACGCGAGATCGGCTTCACCGTGATCTCGATCACCCTGTCGCTGGTGGCGGTGTTCGCGCCCCTGCTCTTCGGCAACAGCCTCATCACCAAGCTGCTGCGTGAGTTCTCGGTGACGCTCGCGGCCGCGGTGCTGATCTCGGCCGTGGTGTCGCTCACCCTCACCCCCGCGCTGTGCGCGTATTACCTCAAGCACGACGCCCCCGATCGCCAGCCCGGCCGCCTGGAACAGCGGCTGGAGCGTTTCGACCGGGGCTTTTTGCGTCTCTACCAGCGCGGCCTCGACTGGGCCATGCGCCATCGCCGCCTGATGCGCTGGCAGCCGCTGATCCTGCTTATCGCCACGTTCGTGCTCGGCTTCGCGGTGGTGAAGACCGCCGGCGGCAACTTCATGCCCGACGAAGACACCGGCATGCTCCAGGTGGAGGTCACCGCCGATGCGAACATTTCGCCGCAGGTGCTTACCACGCGCCTGCGGCGCGTGGCCGACATCATGCAGCATGACGCCACGGTGGCCGACGTCACGGCGATCCTGGGCGGCGACAGCGGCGGCTCGGTAGGCAGCCAGGGCACCATGTTCGTCGACCTCAAGCCCAAGGGCAGCGGGCCCGGCGAACGCCGCGAGTCGCTCAAGTCGATCGTCGAGCGGCTGGGCAAGGAGTACGACAAGCTCCCCGACGTGCAGGTGTTCATGACGCCCATCCAGTTCCTCGGTGGCGGTGGCGGCAACACCAATCGCGGGCAGTATTCGTTCCAGCTCATCAGCACCAGCGGCGAAGACCTGCAGCCCTGGACGTTGAAACTGGTGCGCCACTTGCGCTCCCTGAAAGCATTTCGCGACGTCGGCAGCGACTTCGACGTGGTCGGCAAGCAGCAGATGATCGAGGTCGATCGCAACGCCGCCGGCCGTCTCCACGTGACGCTGGGCCAGATCGACACCGCTCTTTACGGCGCGTTCGGGCAGAGCCAGATCTCGGTGATCTATTCGGACATCAACCAGTACTGGGTGGTGCTCACCGCCGCCGCCGCGGAAACCCTCAGCGCCGATGCGCTGCTCAACACCTACATAAAGAGCGGCACGGGCAAGATGGTGCCGCTGTCGGCGGTGGCGAAGATCCAGCCGCGCGCCGCGCCCACCTCGGTCACCCACCAGAACCAGCTCGAATCGGCCGACATCACCTACAACCTCGCCCCGAAGATCACTCCCGACAAGGCCACGCCGATGGTGGAGGAAGCGATCCGCGCCATCCACCTGCCCCCGGGCATCCGCATGGACGTCACCGGCACCAACCAGCGCATCCGCGACGCGCAGTCCAACGGCATGGTGCTGCTGGTCGGTGCGATCCTCGCGGTGTACATCGTGCTGGGCGTGCTTTACGAGAGCCTGATCCACCCGCTGACCATTCTCTCCACGCTGCCCGCCGCCGGTTGCGGCGCGTTCCTGGCGATGCTGGTGACGCAGACCCAGCTCACCCTCATGGCGATCATTTCGGTGCTGCTGCTGATCGGCATCGTGAAGAAGAACGCGATCCTGATGGTCGACTTCGCGCTGGTCGCCGAGCGCGAACACGGCATGTCGCCCGTGGAGGCGATCCGCCAGGCGGCGCTGGTACGCTTCCGTCCGATCACGATGACGACGCTGGTCGCGATGGGCGCGGCACTGCCGCTGGCGATCGGCTTCGGCGTGGGCTCGGAGATGCGCCGGCCGCTGGGCATCGCGATCGTCGGCGGCCTGCTCGTGTCGCAGTTGCTGACCCTGCTCAGCACGCCGGCCATCTACCTGTTCAACCACGACCGCAAGGAACGCAAGGCCCGGCGCAAGCGCCGGCGCATGCTGCGCCGACGCTACAAGCGCTGGATGGCGATCCGCAAGGCCGCGAAGAAACCACGCTAAAGACGACAAGGGCACCCGCGGGTGCCCTTGTCGCATCACGCCGCCGCGCTGGCCGGCATCATCGTCGCCCGTCTCCAGCGGCCGCTGTGGTAGTACACCGCCGCGATGCCGAGCGACACGACCGAGCTGACGGGAAAGCTCCACCAGATCGCGTCCGCGCCCCAGCTCGGCTCGAGCAGCAGCGCGAAGGGATAGCGCACGCCCCACATCGACACCGCGAGCGCGACCAGCGGCATCATCACCGCGCCGGTGGCGCGGACCACGCCGAAGAGCACGAACGTCACGCCGAACAGCAGGTAGGACCACACCACCACGGCGTTCAGATGGCGGGCGATGCCCAGCGCGGTGCTGTCCGAGCCCAGGAAGATCGCGGCGGCGCCGCCGGCGAACGCGTAGACGACCAGCACCAGCACGCCGGTCAGGCCGAGGCTGGCGAGGATACCGACGCGGCCGACGGTCGCCACGCGATCCCAGCGCTTCGCCCCGACGTTCTGCGCCACCATCGACGACACCGCCATGCCCACCGCGAAAGCCGGCATCTGGATGTAGTTCCACAATTGCACGGCCGCCCCGTAGGCCGCCGTGGTCTGCGAGCCGTGGCCGTTCACCAGCGACATCATGATGATCGCCGACGAGGTGATCACCAGCATCTGCGCCCCCATCGGCAGGCCCTTGAGCACCAGCGCCTTAAGGATGGCGGGCTCCGGCAGCAGCAGGCGCGCGTCGGCCGCGCGCAGGCAGAGGAAGTGCTTGCGGGCGTACATCCACGCGACGAGGCCGCCCAGCGACAGGCCCTGCGCGATCAGGGTCGCGACCGCCGAGCCGGCGATGCCCAGCGAGGGCACCGGTCCCGCGCCGAAGATGAAGAGCGGGTTGAGCGCGATGTCGAGCACCACCGACACGATCATGAAGGCGAACGGCGTGCGCGAGTCGCCCGCGCCGCGCAGCACCATCATCAGGAAGGTGTAGAGGTACATGAAGGGCAGGGCGAGAAAGATGATGCGCAGGTAGGCGATGGCGTAGGGACGCGCATCGTCGGGCGTGCCCATCGCGTGGAGCAACGCCGGCGTGGCGAAATACCCCGCGACGGACACCACCAGGGACACCGTCATGAAGAAGGTCAGCCCGGTGCCGACGATACGGCGCGCCGCGTCGACATCGCGCGCGCCCAGCGCCTGTCCGACGAGGATGGTGGTCGCGATGCCGATGCCCAGCACGAGGCCGAGCAGGAAGAACAGCACCAGCGTCGCGTTGGCGGTGGCGGCGAACGCCGCTTCGCCGAGGTAACGGCCCACCCACATCACGTTGATCGAAGCGTTGAGCGACTGCAGGACATTGGTGCCCAGCATCGGCAGGGCGAAGAGCAGCAGGGTGCGCGTGATCGGTCCCTCGACGAGGGCATGGTCGGCAGGGCGGTTCATTCGGCGGCGTCCACGCGCGCGGCAAGAAGGGCGACGTAATCTCGCACGTCGGCGGGCCAGTCGGCCATGCACCGGGCGAAGCCGGTGGCATCATCACGGTGGAAGGCGCGCGAGGCGTCCTCGTAGCCGGGCAGGTCACCCGCGAGGGCGAACATCACCCTGTCGACCGCCTCGCGGCGCTGGCGCCGCCGATCGGCCGGTGCCTCGTCGCGGCTGGCCGTCTCGACCAGGCGGCGCAGCGCCACGGACGCGCCGCCCGGCTGCGCGGCGAGCCAGGCCCAATGGCGAGGCAGCAACGTTACCTCGCGGGCGACCACGCCGAGCCGGGGACGTCCCGGCCCGCGCCGGGTGGGCTCCGGGGCGGGGACGTCGTCCAGGCGCGCCAGCATGTCGTCCACGCTGCCGCGGTAATCCAGATCGCGCGGCGCACCGGTGGTGTCGTCGTAGATGATCGGTTGCGCCCCCGGTCGCGCGTCGAGCAGCACTTTGCACTGTTCGGCGACGCGCGGGAGCGGCCCTGAGGCGATACGGCGGTGGCCGTCGAAAGCGGTATAGGTCGTCATGCGCGCATATTATCCGGGTCAAATAGAGATCGCAATACTACCCGGATCAAATGTCGTCGCGATGACGCTAGGGCGCGCCCCAGGCGTAGCTGTCCATCGCGAGCACGCCGTAGGTGATCCCGCCCTCGATCACCTGGGGCCTGTCACCGTCGGCCGCTCCCACCGCCACCAGCAAGGGCAGGTAATGCTCTTCGGTGGGATGGGCGCGAATCGCGCTGGGTGCGCGCTGCCGGTAGCCGAGCAGCGCGGCAACGTCTCCGGCCAGCACCGCGTCGCGGCTCCACGCGGCAAACGCGGCCGCGTAGTCGGCGTGGCCGCCATCGCGGCGGATCTCGTAGAGGTTGTGGGTGAGCGAGCCGGAACCGATCACCGCGACACCGCGCTCGCGCAGGCCGGCGAGCGCCTGGCCCAGGCGCAGCGCACCGGCCGTATCGAGGTTGTGCGGCATCGACACCTGGATCACCGGCACGTCCGCCTCGGGCCGCAGATAACGCAGCGGCACCCACGCGCCATGATCGAGGCCTCGCTCGTCGTCCACCATGGCCGCGAATCCGCGGTCGATCAACAGCGACACCGCTTCCGCAGCCAGTGCCGGGGCACCCGGGGCGGGGTAGGTCAACGCATAAAGCGGCGGCGGGAAGCCGCCGAAGTCGTGGATCGTCGCGGGGCGCGCGGCACCGGTGACCCGCACGCCGCAGGTCTGCCAGTGGGGCGACACCACGACGATGGCCGTGGCGTCGGCGAGGCGTGTTTCGCCCAACGCCGTCAGCCTCGAACCCAGCAGGCCGGGTTCGAGGGCGAAGGTGGGAGCACCGTGGGAGACGAAGATCGCGGGCGCGCGGGTCATGGGAAGGCACCGTGGGGGACACGCCCAATCTAGGTGTTCGTCCCCGTGCATGAAATCGCCACGGGGCGAACGGATCGGTGCACGACGGGAACAATGACCATCCGCAGTATCTTGCGCCGCGAAAACCCGCATGAGAATCTTAGGAATCGCTTACGTGCGTGCCGGGATACCCATCCCGCCTTGGTCCCAGCGGGTCGGGAGGGACGAGGAACACCGCCATGATCATCTCCCTCCAGGGAGCTGCGCCGATCGCCGTGGGGCATCGTCGCCACGTCTACCAGCACCCGGACGATCCGGGCCTGCTGATCAAGGTGATGCGCGCCGACAACCGGCCACGTCACTGGTACCACGCGCTATGGTATCGCCGCCTTGCGCGCACGGGCCCCTACGCGACCTACATGCGCGAGTTCACCGAATGCCTGGCGTCGCGGCGCTATGCGAAGGAGCCATCGCCGCTGGTCCGTATCGTGGGCCTGGTGGATACGGATATCGGCCTGGGCCTGGTCGCCGAACGCGTGGCGGGCCGCGACGGTGACCTTGCACCGTCGCTCGCGGCGATGGTCCGCGAGCAGGGGATGACGCCGGCCATCGCATCGCTGATCAACCGCCTGTTCGATGAGGTGCTTCGGCACTACGTGATCGTGAGCGACCTGCGCGCGGAGAACGTCGTGCATGGCACCGACTCGGCCGGTGGGCCGCGCCTGGTGATCGTCGACGGCTTCGGCCCGACGAACAGGCTGCCGCTGAACGGGGTGAGCCGGCGCTACGACGTCCGGCGCACGCGGCGCCAGTTCGACCGGCTGCGCGTGCAACTGGCGCAACTGGCCCGGCAGCGCGATCCCCTCGCGGTCACGGCACCGGCGCCGTCCGCGTCACGGGCCGGCTGACCTCACGACGCCACGGGATCGGCGGGCGCCACCTGGGCGCCCAGTTCGTCCAGCGGCACCGGCCGGGAGAACAGCCATCCCTGCATGGCGGTGCAGCCCTCGGCCATCAGCCAGCGCCGCTGCCAGGGCGTCTCCACGCCTTCGGCGACCACCTCCAGGCGAAGATTGCGGGCAAGGAACACGATCGAGCGGCAGATCGAGGCATCCACGTCCTCCTGCAGCAGGGCGGAGGTGAAGTGCCGGTCGATCTTGACCTTGTCCAGGGGCAGGCGCGACAGGTACATGAGGTTGGAATAGCCCGTGCCGAAGTCGTCCAGGGCAATGCTCACGCCCATCGCGCGCAGTTCGTGCAGGGTCTGGATGGCCCGTTCCGGCTCCTGCATGAACGCGCTCTCGGTCAGTTCCAGCTCGAGCGACGAGGCGGGGGCCCCGGTTTCCTCCAGCGCACGGCGCACCTCGGCGACGAGGTCCGCGTTCACCAGTTGCTGCGCGGAAATATTCACCGCGATACGGCAGTCGGGGCCGAGCAGCTCGGCGATGCGCCGCTGCTGCCGGCAGGCCTCGCGCAGCACCCACTGGCCGATCTGCACGATGGCGCCAGTTTCTTCCAGGAGCGGCACCAGGCGATCGGGCATGTCGAGGTCACCGGGCGCCGACGGCCAGCGCAGCAGGGCCTCGACACCGATCACCCGGCCGTCGTCGCCGGCGTGCTGCGTCTGCCAGACCAGCGCAAGCTCGTCGTCCAGGTGAGCGCCGGACAGGCGGCTGAGCACGGTGAGCCGCGCCATCGCGACGGCGTGCATGTCGGGCGAGTAGCGTTTCCAGGTGTGCCGCCCCGAGCGCTTGGCGTCGTACATGGCCGTGTCGGCGTTGCGGATCAGGGTATCGGCGTCGGCGCCGTCCCGGGTCGCGAAGGCCACGCCGATGCTGCAGCGAAGGCGCTGCACCGTGCCGCCGACTTCCAGCGGTTCCTCGATGGCCGCCTGGATGCGCGGCAGCACCTGGAGGGCCTGGGCTACCGGCCCGGTGAAGGGCAGCATCGCCACGAACTCGTCGCCGCCGAACCGGCCGACATGCCCCTCGCCGAAGAGCGCATCACCCAGGCGCAGCGTGATGTCGCGCAGCACCTGGTCGCCGAGCGCGTGGCCCAGGGCGTCGTTGATGACCTTGAAGTGGTCGAGGTCGATGAACAGCACCATCAGCCCGGAATCGTCGAGGGCGGTGCGGGCGATCAGCCGTTGCAGGGTCTCGCGGAGCGAGCGGCGGTTCGGCAGGCCGGTGAGCTCGTCGTGGGTGGCCTGGTGGTTGAGCCGTTCTTCATAGCGCCGCTGTTCGGTCACGTCGCGCATGATCACCAGCGTGCCGCGGCTGCCGTCACGCACCTGCGACAGCGCCAGTTCGGCTTCGAACGGCATGCCCTCTTCGGGCTCCAGCCACGCGGTGATGTTGCCGCTCTCGCCCCCGCGGCCGATCGCCTCCAGGGTTTCACTGTCGAGGAAGTCGGCGGCGTCACGGCCCAGCAGGCTGCGGTCCTCGCGACCCAGGCGGCGTTCGGCGAACAGGTTGGCGTATTCGATGAGACCGTCGCGCACGATCACCAGCGGCAGCGGGACGCGGGCCAGCAGCTGGCGGTAGGCCGCCTCGCTCGCGGCCAGGTCGCGGTCGCTGTCGCGCAGGCGTAGCCGCGTCTCGTGCAGGGCCGTGATCTCGGTGATCGTACCGGTGAGGATCGACGCCCCTCCCTCGTCGGTGATGCGCGCGCCGCGCAGCACCACCTGCACCTCGCGCCCGTCGGGGCGGCAAAGGCGGTGTTCGACGTCGTAGGGGCCGTCGCCCTGCTCGAAGCGCCTCAGCCACGCGACCATCCCCGGCTGGTCCTCGGGATGGATCAGCTTGAAGTACGTGCCCTGACGCCCTTCCATGCGCTCGGGCGGAAAGCCGGTGATCTCGTGCACGTGGCCCGACCACGCGATGGTGCCGGTGCTCAGGTCGGCTTCCCATAGCCCGATGTGCCCCGTTCGCTGCACGTCGCCGAGGTGGCGGGTGGTGCGGCTGAGCGCCTCCACCAGGCGGACCTGGTGACGGTAGGCGCGGGTGAACACCCCCGCGCCGACGTTGAGCAGCACGATCAGCGCGAGACCGCCCAGCATCGAGGGCTGGGCCTGTCGCATCCATTCCTCGAACACCCCTGCCCGATCGACCGTCACCACCACCACGAAGGGGTAGCGCGCCGAAGCGACCCGGGCATGGAAGTGGTCTGAATCCTCGTCGGCCGGCGCGTGGCCTTCGTTGTTCCAGGCGTCGTGCGAGTGCGGGCTGATGCCCTCGCGGTTGGCGACGAACAACCGTCCCTCGGGCGAAAACACCGCGAGTGTTCCCCGCGCCAGCATCATGTGGGTCATGCCGTCGCGCACCCCGTCGGCGTCGATCAGGGTGCCGATCGCCGCGGGCTCGGCGGCCCGCGTCGCCACGAGCACGCGCATGCTCGGTGGCGTGGTGGTGCCGATCGCCACCCGGACCGTCGCGCCCAGCAGGGAAAGCGGCGGGGCGCGCATGGCCGGTGCCCAGTCGGCACCGGCGGTGCCGACGGCGGCGAGCACGCCCCCGCGCGCGTCGAGGGCGACGAATCCGGGCAACTCGGGATGGCGCGCCTGCACCTCGGCCAGGCGCTGGCGGAGAACGTCCGGGGCCGGGTCGTCCACCACGTTACGCAGGGCCAGCAGGGGGCCCAGGCTGGAGTCGATCTGCTGGTCGACCATGCGCACCAGCGCGTTGGCCGCGGCGCTGATCTGCTTGCGCTGCACGGCGACCATGCGCCGGTAGCCATCGACCTGGAGCACCGCCACGAGAGCGATCACCCCGATCGAGACGATGGCCGACACACCCCACGCTGCCAGACGGATCTGCCGGGCGCGGGCGTTTCGTGCTCCTTCTGGCTTGCCCGCTCCCACCGTCGCGTCGACCCCGTGACACCCGCGTCTTCCCACGCCCACGCCGACCCCGACGCAGGTACCCGTGGATCGTTAACGGCAGAAACGACTGCGGCTGAACCCCCGTCCACGCACGCCCTGGCCAAGACACCCGAGGGCTCACACCTAACATGACAAGAATTTTCTGAAAGCCCCCCTTTATTCACGCGGGCTGAACACCATTTACCGAACGATTCAGTTCATAAAAACCCTCCCTCAAGGATTCCCGCTCCCATGCGCTCGTCCCGCCTCGCCTTCGGCGCCCTTGCCGCCCTTTCGCTCACTGCCACGGCCGCGCCTGCCGCCGCCGCTCACCTGGAATTCCAGGGTGGCCGCAGCTACATGGACGACTACGGCACGCCGGCCTTTTTCGTTGAATCGGTGTTCGATCCGCAGCCCATGGGACAGAGCCGCTTCACCTGGTCGCCGGACGTGTCGATCGGCTATATCAAGGGGCGCGACGTCGGCCGTTATCGCGACTCCCATCCTGGCGTCACCAACAACGTCTGGGTGGGCGCCCTGGGCGCGCGATTCCATTACGGCAACGAAGGCGACTGGTATCGGCCGCTGTTCTTCAGCTTCCAGGTCGCGGGCACCGCGGGTGGGCGCACGCAGGCCCTGTCCAGCGGCTACGAGTTCGTGAGCACGCTCGGGTATCAATGGAAGAACGTGAGCTTCCAGATCCGCCACATCTCCAACGGCAGTTTCCAGGAGCCGAACCGCGGCGAGACGATGGCGCTGGTCGGCGTCGGCTTCGACATCTGATCGATCGCTGCGCCTGACGAAGCCCGGTCCTCGCGGCCGGGCTTCGTCGTTTCCGGCGACGCATGTCGTCCTTGTTTTTCAGAATTTTCCCATTCCGTAGGCGGCGTCCCGGCGGATACGTTGTGTGCTTTTCAAGGACACGACCGCCATGGACGCCCTCCGCGCCGATCGCTGGCATGCCCGGTTCGCCTGGGCGTTTCTTTTCGTCCTCGCGGTGCTGCTCCACCTCGACGCCGCCCTGATGGTGCTGGCCCGACGCACGGCCTGCCCCTATGGCCCGTGCCCGGCGTCGCTACCGATGACCGCGGTGCAGTGGCTGACGAGCGTGCCGCTGCTGGTCGCGCCGTCGCTGCGCCCGGCCGTCGATGCGCCGTCCTTCGCCTGGACCACCGCCTCGGTCCTCCTGATGGTGCTCAACTCGACGCTGGCGGTCGGCCTGGCCTTCGGCGGCGCCTGGCTGGCGAAGCGATGGCACGCGCGGCGTGCGGCGGCCCAGAAATAGTTTTCACGGATGAGCGCGCGCCATCCCAGCCATCGACCGTATAGCCCGGTGGATGGTTCGATCCCGAGCCGTGGCGCTGTCGCGACCTTGTAGTGCCAGAGCGCGGTGCACCTGGGCGGTGTCGCAGGAAGACCCTGGTGTCCACCCTTGAGGCGCGTTCCGCACAAGGAAGCGGCCGTTCCTTAAAAAAAACGCCCGGTGAGGTCACCGGGCGTTCGCTTCGCGCATCGGGTCGTGTCAGTGGCCTGACGCGGCCGGCCCGGCCTTGGCCGCAAACGGCGGCTTTGCCAGCCACACCACGAAGATCAGCGCCATGAAGACGAAACCGAGCAGGTGGAACACCTCGTTGAACGAGATCTGGTAACCCTGCTGCGTGATCTGCTGGTTGATGGCCGCGGCGGCGTAGGTCGGATCACCGTGCCCCATCACCGTCAGCGCCTGTTGCGCATCGGGATTGAACGGCGTGATGTTCTCGGCGAGGCGCTCGTGGTGCACGATGGCACGCCGATCCCACAGGAACGTGGTGAGGGAGGCCGCGAAGCTGCCGCCGAGCGTACGCAGAAACGTCGCCAGGCCGGAGCCTGCGGCGATCTCGCGCGGTTGCAGGTCGGACAACAGGATCGACAGCACCGGCATGAAGAACAACGCCACGCCCAGGCCCTGGATCAGCTGCACGCCGGCCACGTGGTAGAAATCCACGTCGAGGTAGAAGTCCGAGCGCATGAAACAGGTGGCTCCCATCACGATGAACGCGCCCGAGGCCAGGATGCGCAGGTCGAACTTGTGCGCGTAGCGGCCAACGAAGGGCGTGAGGATCACCGGCAGGATGCCTAACGGCGCCGCCGCGAAACCCGCCCACGTGGAGGTGTAGCCCACGTTGCGCTGCAGCCACTGCGGCACGAGCAGGCCGATGGCGAAGAACGCCGCGTACGCCAGCACCAGGCACAACGTGCCCATGGCGAAGTTGCGGTGGCGGAAGAGCTTCAGGTTGACGATCGGGTCTTTGTCGGTGAGTTCCCAGATCAGGAACACGGCCAGGCCGATCGCCGCGACGATCGCCGTCACGATGATGAAGGGCGAATTGAACCAGTCTTCGTCGTTGCCCTTGTCGAGCACGACCTGCAGGGCGCCCACGCCGATCACGAGGGTGATCAGGCCGACGTAGTCCACGCGCGGCTTTTCGGTGACTTCCGGGCGTCCCTTCATCTGGTTGCTGACCACCATGCTGGCGAAGATGCCGATGGGCACGTTGATGAAGAAGATCCACGGCCACGTGTAGTTGTCGGTGATCCAGCCGCCCAGGATGGGACCGGCGATCGGCGCCACGACGGTGACCATCGCGAGCAGGGCGAGCGCCATGCCGCGTTTGGCCGGTGGGTAGATCGAGATCAGCAGCGACTGCGTGATCGGGTACATCGGGCCCGCGACCGCGCCCTGGATGGCGCGGAACAGGATCAGCATGCTCATGCTCTGCGCGATGCCGCACAGGAACGACGCGAGCGAGAACAGCAGCGTCGCCCAGACGAACAGCTTGGTTTCACCGAAACGGCGAGTGAGGAAGCCGGTCAGCGGCAGCGCGATCGCGTTGCTCACGGCGAACGAGGTGATGACCCACGTGCTCTGGTTGGAGCTGACGCCGAGGTTGCCCGCGATGGTCGGCAGGGAGACGTTCGCGATCGTGGTGTCCAGCACCTGCATGAAGGTCGCGAGCGACAGTCCGACCGTGGACAGCGCCAGATTGGGCGGTCGAAATTCGGTGCTCATGGAAAAACCCGGTGATGGAAGGGCGTGTCGGAAGAGCGACGGGGCGCGGCACGTGCCGCGCCCCCGGTCGCGCGCTTACTTGGGCGCTTTTTCCTGCTCGCCGTCGCCGCCGGACGAGGCATTGTCGTGGATCACCTTGGCGATCTCGGCGTCGGCGCCGGCAAGACGGTTGGCGTACACGTCGGTGGAAAATTCCGGCTTGGCCGGCGGCTGCTGCGCGAGCAGCGGGCCGTTCTGGTCGTGCAGCGACACCGTCACCTTGGTCGACAGGCCCAGTCGCAGCGGTTTGTCGTCGAGCTGCTTGGGGTCGGTGAACACCACGCGCACCGGCACGCGCTGGACGATCTTGATCCAGTTGCCGGTGGCGTTCTGCGCGGGCAGGATCGAGAACGCGCTGCCGCTGCCGATGCCCAGGCTGCGGATCTTCGCCTTGTAGGTGATGCTGTCGCCGTAGACGTCGGCCGTGACGTCCACCGGCTGGCCGATGCGCATGTGCTGCATCTGCGTCTCCTTGAAGTTGGCGTCGACCCATACTTCATGCAGCGGCACCACGGCCATCAGCGCCGCACCCGGCTGCACGCGCTGGCCCAGCTGCACGCTGCGCTTGGCGACGTAGCCGTCCACCGGCGCGAGGATCGACGTACGCGCTTCCTCGAGCATGGCGTTGCGCAGCTTTGCGGCGGCCGCACGCACATCCGGGTGCGATGCCACCACCGTATCGTCGACCAGCACCTTGCTGGTGCTGTAGCTCTGCTTCGCGGAGGCAAGACTGCTTTCGGCCGAGGTCAGGGTGTCCAGGGCGTGCGACAGCTCTTCGGCCGAGATGGCGCCGGTCTTGGCGAGGTCGCGGCGGCGGTTGTAGTCGGCGCGGGCGCGATCGACCGCGGTCTGGCGCACGGCGACGTCCGCCTGGGCCGAACTGACGTTGTTGTAGAGGCCACGCACGCGACGCACGGTGTTGGCCAGTTCGGCGCGGGCGCTTTCGACCTGGATCCTGGCATCGGCGTCGTCGAGCTTCACCAGCACGTCGCCCTGGTGCACGAGGTCGCCGTCGTCGGCGGTGATCGAGAGCACGGTGGCGGCGATCTGCGGCGTGATCTGCACGACATTGCCGTTGACGTAGGCATCGTCGGTGTCTTCGTACCAGCGGCCGTCGACGAAATACCAGACGGTCCACGCGATCGCGGCCAGCACGATCACCACGACGAGGAGCTTGAGGAAGAACCCGCGACGGCTCTTCGGGGGCGGCGCGACGACGGCGCCGGCGGGGGCGGTGTTTTCTTGTGACATCGTTAGCTGCCTTGGATAACGGGAATCAGTGGGTGTCCGGGGTGGCGGCCGAGGCGACCGGCGAGTCGCCCGCCTCGGGGCGGAAGCCGCCGCCGAGCGCCTGGATCAGTTGCACGGAGGTGTCGACCTGCTGGGCCTGCAGCGCAGCCAGGCGCTGTTCGGACTCGAGCAACTGCTGGCGCACCACGAGCGAGTCGAGGTAGCTGCCGACACCCGCCTTGTAACGCTGCTGGGCGAGGTCGTAGGCCTGCTGGGCGGCGTCGCGGGCACGCTGCTGCGCCTGCAGCTGCGCACCGAGGGTGTCCAGCGCCGAGAGTTCATCGGCCACCTCGTTGAGCGCGCCGACCAGCACCTTGTTGTACTGGGCCACGGCGAGGTCGTACTCGGCGTCCTTGTTCGACAGGTTTGCGCGGAGACGGCCGCCGTCGAAGATCGGCAGGCTGAACGCCGGCAGCACCTGCCAGAAGCGGGCACGCGAGTTGAACAGGTTGGCGGACCCGCCCGCGACCTGGGCCGCGAGGATGCCGAGGCTGACGTTGGGCAGGAAGTCGGTCTTCGCCGAGGCGATGTCCTTGGACGCCGCCTCCACGCGCCAGCGCGCGGCCACCAGGTCGGCGCGGTGGCCGAGCAGGTCGGCCGGAAGGTTCGCCGGCACCGCCACGGCGGCCGGGCTCAGCGTCGTCGGACGCTGGATGTCGAGGCCACGATCGGGGCCCTTGCCCAGCAGCACGCTGAGCTGGCTGCGCGCGGCATCGATGGCCCGTTGCGCCACCGCCATCTCACGCTCGGCCGAAGCGACTTCGCTGTCGGACTGCTTGACCTGGATCTGGTTGTCGACACCCGCGGCAACACGTTGGCGGGTGAGGTCGCGCGACGCGCGGCTGCGGTCGAGTTCGGCCTTGGCCACGTCCATCTGGGTAAACGCATAGCCCAGTTGCACGTAGGCGCGGGCCACGTCGCTGGACAGTTCGATACGGGCCGCGCGTGCGTCGATCTCGGCGGCACGCTCGGCGCCGACCGCGGCTTCCCACGCGTCACGCTTGCCGCCCCACAGGTCGAGGTCCCAGCTGAAGTTGCCGTAGCCGTACTTGGTCCAGCTGAAGTGGTTGCCCAGCGGTGCGGGGAACAGCGAACCCGGCAGGTGCGCGCCGGCCACGCCGGCCCCGACGCTCGCGTTGGGTCCGCGCGCTGCGTCGGCCGCGCCGATCTGCGCCTGCGCCTGACGCACGCGCGCGTCGGCGGCGGCGAGATCGGGGTTGTTCTTCAGGGCTTCGTCGATCAGCCCGGCGAGCTGGCTGTCGCCCAGGCCGGTCCACCAGTCGGCCGCCGGCCAGTTGGCCGGGGACACGTTGGCCAGGCTGCGCTCCGCGTGGAGCGTGGACGGGTCGGTCAGCCTGCCTTGTGGTTCGAGCCCGCGGCTGGTCACGCAGCCGGAAAGGACCAATGCGGCCCCGACGGCCGCCACGAGGGTGTGCAGACGCATACGTTTTGCCTCAAACGTGGATGTTCAGTCTTTGTCGCGCAACGCGATGAGCACGCGCGCCAGGTAGTCGTGCAGTCGCTCGCGCTCCACCGGCGAAAGCCCCCGCTGCGCCCGCTCCAGCGTGGCGCTGCTGCTCTCGTTCAGATGTCGCCACAACGCCTCCCCGGCCTCGGTCAATTCGATACGGAGCGCGCGCCGGTCCTGTTCGTGCGGCTGGCGGCGCAGGTAGCCCTTGGCTTCGAGCTGGTCGAGCTGGCGGGTCATCGCGCCGCCGTCCAGGTCGACGGCGCGGGCCAGCTCCGTGGCGGTCATGGGGCCGTTGGCGGCCAGCCGCTTGAGCACGTGGAACTGCGTGAACTTCAGGTCCGCCCCGATCGACGCGAGGTCCGTCTCGATGGCGCGCACGATCTCGCCGCGCACCATGCCGATCAACGCGCCCAGGCTTTCCTGGCCGTCAGGCGAGGGGGAACAGAAGGAGTTCATGCCGCATATTCTATTGCCCCAATAATAGTTGTCAAGGCAAATATACGGACCATCAATAGTTCAGATGTCGAAGGTATTCAGGCCTCGTCGGCGAGCAAGGCGGCCATCGCCGGGTCGCGGACCTCGAACAGTTCGAACAAGCCCAACGCGCGCAGGGTCGGCAGCTGTGCCAGAAGACGCGGCTCAAGGCGCCGGACCTGCTCCTCCGGGGTGGTCGGGTCGAGCATCGCGTGCGCACAGGCCACGAACGTGACCAGGGCATCGCCCGCTTCGTGATCTTCGGCGTAGCGGGAATGATCGGTGGTGACGAGGCGGATCATGGGGACCTCCGGCGTCGGTGCATCCGTGGCGTCCCGCGGGGACCGCAGCGGCATGCGTTTACTTGGGGAAGCAAATGTTAGCCATGGAAGCTAAAGGCCTGATAACGTTATCGGGCCAACCTATGTCGAGAATGAGCCAAATGTGGGATGAGAGACTGCATCGTATGGTGGAAAGCGCCGACGGTCCGCCGGTCATCTGCTACCGGGCCAAGGGCGAGCTTCCCCTCAAGGAAACCGAGTGGCACAGCCATGTGCGGGGCCAGTTCCACTACGTCGAAGAAGGCGTGTTCGTGACCCGGACGGAGCGAGGGTCGTGGCTGCTGCCGCCCCGGCGCGCCGGCTGGATGCCGCCGGGCGAGATGCACACCGTCAGCATCGCCGGCCCCAGCCTGGCGATGGCCGTGTTCGTCGCGCCCTGCATCGCGCACATGCTCCCGGACAAGCCATGCGTGTTCGGCGTGGACGACCTGCTTCGCGAACTCCTCAAACGCGCGGCGAGCTGGCCACTCGACAGCGAGCCCACGCCGGAGCGGCAACGCCTGCTCGACGTGCTGCTCGACGAGATGCGTCGGGCGCCGGAGGAAGAACTGCACCTGCCGATGCCCGTGGATCGCCGCCTGCGCCGGGTGGCCATGGCCATGGCCGAGTCGCCCGAAGACACGCGCAGCATCGACGAGTGGGCCAGTTGGGCCGGTATGTCCACGCGCAACCTCACCCGGCTGTTCCGCGAGGAGACGCGCTGGAGCGTGGCGCAGTGGCGCCAGCAGGCGCGCTTGACCCGGGCACTGGAACGCCTCGCCATGGGCGAGCCGGTGGCCGCCGTGGCCGATGGCCTGGGCTATGCGTCGCCGAGCGCCTTCGTGGCGATGTTCCGCAAGGCCTTCGGCGACTCCCCGGGCCGTTACCTCGCCCGACAGGCCGCGACCTGAGCAGAAAAAGCGGCACCGCCGGCCGTCATGTACCGTCGGTGCCGCGACAGCCAACGGGGCCGTCGAAAGCGTCGTGCCGCGAGGAATCACTCCATGGCGGTGCCGCCGCCCGCACGGGCCATCGTCGGCTTGCACATCCATAGCGACTCGAACGTCGCCGCCCGGCCCGTGTCGCGCTCCACCACATCGACGGCCACGCGGCCGTGCGTCCACGCGCCGTACGCTCCCGGCGAGCCGGCGTCGTAGCACGAGCGTGCGCGGTGGTACGCACCGTTCTGCGGGTGGGTCATGGCCGCCTCCTCGGCGCGGCACTGGGCCATCGCCTCGGCGTAGGTGGGCATGCGCTGCGAACCGCTGACGAAGTGCTCTTCGCCGCAGTCGATCACCGCCGCGAACGCGGGTGTGAACAGGCACGCCGAGACGATCAGGCCCGTGAGCCTCGGCATGCGCCGGAACGAGTCGTGATGCGATTCCACCGTCTGCGCCTCTTCTGGATTCCCCGTAACGGACACGGAGCTTGGCGACCAGACCGGCGACCGGGAATCAGATCAATCTGAAAGTTCGTGAAGGCCACGCGCGCCGTGATGGCGTTCACACCCGCAGGGTCGGTTCATGCCGGAAAACGGTAGCCCACGCCGGGTTCGGTCTTCAGCCAGCGGGGCACGGCGGGGTCGTCGCCAAGCTTCTGGCGCAGCTTGCCCATCACGATGCGCAGGTAGTGCGTGTCCTGCACGTGGGTGGCGCCCCAGACCTCGCGCAGGATCTGCTGCTGGCTCACCACCCGGCCGGGATGGCGCACGAGCAGCGACAGCACGGCGAACTCCTTGCGGGTGAGCGGCACGGGCTCGCCGTCGAGCGACACCTCGCGGCGGGCCAGGTCGACGCTCAGCCGCTCGTCGGCGTAGCGCACCGGGGCGTCGGGCTCGCCGCCGCGGGCGCCCTGGCGCAACAGCACGCGCAAGCGCGCCATGAGCTCCTGGATACCGAACGGCTTGGTGACGTAATCGTTCGCGCCCGCATCGAGCGCCTTCACCTTTTCGCTCTCGGCGTCGCGCACCGAGAGCATCAGCACGGGCACCGCGCTCCATCCGCGGATCTCGCGCAGCACCTCGTGACCCTCGCGATCGGGCAGGCCGATGTCGAGGATCACCACGTCGGGCGACTGGGTGGCGGCCAGACCGAGACCTTCCTCGCCCGTGGCCGCCAGGAGCACCTGATAGCCCTCGGCGCGCAGGCCGATGTCGAGAAAGCGGCGGATCTGGGCTTCGTCGTCGATCACCAGCACGCGCGGGGCGGTGGATGTCATGGCGTCTCGTCGGGTGGCGGCGGCAGGGGCAGGGAGACTCGAATGGTCGTGCCCCCGCCGACGTTCGGCAAGGCCTCCACGCTGCCGCCGTGCGCGCCGATCATCCCCCGGCAGATCGCCAGGCCCAGGCCGGTGCCCTGCTTGCCGCTGTCGCCACGCGACACCGAATAGAACATGTCGAAGATCCGCGCCCGTTCGTCCTCGGGGATGCCGGGGCCGCGGTCGGCCACGTCGACGAGCAGGCGGCCGGCCTCGGTGCGCACGATAACCCGTACCGCGTCGTGGGGCGGGGAGAAACGCGCCGCGTTTTCCAGGATGTTGAACAGCGCCTGCTCGATGAGCGCCGGGTGCACGTGCAGCAGCACCGTATCGCGCGGCAGGGTGACGTCCACCCGCGTATCGGGAAACAACTTGCGCATGCGCGAGGTGGCCGCGGCGACGATCTCGCCCGCGTCGACCCAGTCGCGATGCAGCGTGAGCGTGCCGTGGCCCAGGCGCGTCATGTCGAGCAGGTTCTGGATGTAACGGTCCAGGCGCTGCCCTTCGCCGAGGATCGCCTGCAACAGTTCGTGGCGCTCGTCCGCCGGCAGTTGTGTCTCGTAGCTGAGCAGGGTGCCCGCCGAGCCGATCATCGAGGCCAGCGGCGAACGCAGGTCGTGCGACACCGACGACAGCAACGCGTTGCGCAGCCGTTCGGTCTCGCCCTGCACGCGGGCACTTTCCAGGGCATCGGCGAGGCGGGCGCGCTCCAGGGCCTGGCCGATGTCCTGCACCATCGCCAGCGCGAGCCCGCGCCGCTCGACGTCCGGCTCGCGCACCTCCGCTGGAAACCGCAACGCCGCGAGCCCGAGGCGCTGCTGCTCGCTGCCCAGCGGCACCATCCAGAACGAGGCGCCGTTGAGGGTGTCGGTGTGGCGCCCCGCCGGCTCGGCGTGGACTTCGCTCCAGTCGGCGGCCGCGCGATCGGGCGTGGCGAGCGTGAGCCCGGCGGGCACCGAGGCGACCACGGCGAGTTGTCCGGCCGCGTCGCGCGCGAGTACGGCCACCTCCGCGTCGAGGGTGCGGGCCAGCGCACGCGCACCGGCCACGCGGATGGCATCGGCATCGGCGCTGGTCGCCAGCTGTTGACCGAGGGCGATGAGCGCGCGCCCTCGCACCTGCGCCGCGCGCAGCGAGGTCACCTGCCCCGCGAGGCGCGTCGCCAGGCGGCTGCAGACCAGCGCCGCGGCGAGGAACAGCACCACCGCGAGCACGTCGTCGGCGTTGGCGATCGCCAGGGTGTAGCGCGGCGGCGCGAAGAAGAAGTTGTAACCAAGGAAGCACAGCACGGCGGTGTACACCGCCACGGCCATGCGCGTGCGTACCGCGACGGCGAGCACGGCGGTGAGGAAAATCAGGGAGAGGTTGGCCACCGAGAGAAAACGGTCGGCGACGAACGACAGGGCCATCGCGACGACGGTGGCGCCGGTGGCGAAGAGGTAATCGCGCTTGGCGCCGGCCTGCTCGGCCACGCGCAGGCGTCGCCGTGCCCGTGCGCGCTCGGCGGGCGTGGCGACGATGGTCAGTTCCAGGTGCGCGCCACGACGCAGCAACTGCTGGGTGAGCGAATAGCCCAGGCGGCGCGCGATCGGTCGTTCGCGGGTGCGCCCGACGATGATCTGGCCCACGCCTTCACGATCGGCCCAGGCGAGCAGTTCGTCGGCCACCGCGTGGCCGCGCAGGATCACCGACTCGCCCCCGAGCCGCCGGGCCAGGCGCATGGCGGCATCCACGCGCTCGCGGCGTTCGGCGTCGACGCTGCCGCGGTCCACGAACACCACGCTCCATGGCGCACCGCGACGTTCGGCGATTCGCCGGGCGATGCGTACGAGATATTCGCTCTGCGTATGGCCGTCGATGGCGGCCATGCAGCGGCGTCGCACCGGCATCGCGCCGCCGCGGGCGAGCATGTGTTCGCGCAGGTCGCTGTCGACGTGCGCGGCCACGGTTTCCACCGCCAGCTCGCGCAACGCGGCAAGGTTGGTCGGCGAGAAGAAAGCGTCGAGCGCCACCGCCGCCGTTTCCGGTACGTAGACCTTGCCCTGCTTCAGGCGGCCGATCAGCTCGCGCGGCGGCAGGTCGACCAGCACGATGTCGCGCGCGCGGTCGAGGAAGGCGTCGGGCACCGTCTCGCGCACGGCGACGTTGGTGATCCGGCGGACCTGGTCGTTGAGGCTTTCCAGGTGCTGCACGTTAAGCGCGGTGTAGACCTCGATACCCGCGTCGAGCAGCTCGGCGATGTCCTGCCAGCGTCGCGCGTGGCGGCCGCCCGGGAGGTTGGTGTGGGCCAGTTCGTCGACGAGGATCACCGCCGGCTTGCGCGCCAGGGCCGCCTCGAGGTCGAACTCGCGGAAATCGCGGCCGGCGTAGTGCACCGGGCGGGTGGGCAGCACGTCCATGCCTTCGAGCAGGGCGGCGGTTTCCGCGCGGCCGTGGGTCTCGACCAGCCCGACCACGACGTCGATGCCCTGGCGGCGCAGGTCGCGCGCGGCGGAAAGCATCGCGAAGGTCTTGCCCACACCGGGCGCGGCGCCGAGGAAGACTTTCAGGCGCTGTCCGGCGTCATGCGTCACGGCATGGAGCAGCGCGTCGGCGCGGGCATCTCGGGAGTCGTTCATCGGGCTTGCCCAAAGCGTGTCGGCATAGAGATTACAGGTAGGAGCACGCCCTGCGCGCGATGGGGGCTCCATCGCGCGCAGGGCGTGCTCCTACCGGTCAGCGGGAGCGATCCAGCGCGAGGTTCAGCGCCAGCACGTTCACCCGGGGCTCGCCCAGCACGCCAAACTGGCGCCCCTGGGTGTTCGCCGCGACGAGTTCGCGCACCTTGCCCGGGTCCATCCCGCGGGCCCTGGCGACACGGCTCACCTGGAAGTCGGCGGCGGCGGGACTGATCTCGGGGTCCAGGCCGCTGCCGGAGGCCGTCACCAGCTCCACCGGCACCGGCGCGGTGTTGCCCGGGTCGGCCGCGCGCAACGCGGCGATGCGCTGCTTCGCCGCGTCGGCCAGCGCCGGGTTGGTCGGGCCGACGTTGGAGCCGGTGGACGACGCCCCGTTGTACGGGCCCGGCGTGGTCGCCGACGGACGGCCCCAGAAATAGCCCGGTGCGGTGAAGGCCTGGCCAATGAGGGCCGAGCCGACCGGCTTGCCGTCGCGTTGCACGAGGCTTCCGGCGGCCTGCTGCGGAAACAGCAGGTTGCCCAGGCCGCCGATGACCGCCGGATACGCGACGCCGACGATGGCCGTCATCAGCAGCAGCATGACGAGTGCCTGGCGAATCAGTCTGATCATGGCTGACACCTCAGTAATGCAGGATGGCGTCGAGCAACGCCGTCGTCTGGTGGTGCGACCGTCCCGCGTCGTAGGCCGCGAAATCGTAGGCGTGCTCGTAGCGCAGTTCCGGACGGATCTCCAGGTCCTGGGTGACCCAGTGCGTCATGCCGATGGTGTGGCTGGAATACCGCGTGGCGAAACCGGTGCGCTGGCCTTGCTGGTCGTTGTAGAACTCGTTGCGAATGGACAGCATGTTTGTCGGATTCACCTCGATGTTCAGGTAATTGACGATGCCGAACGCGGAATTGTGTCCCAGCGGGAAATCCGGCGCCTCACCCAAGGGATAACCGGGCACCCCCGTGGGCGCATGCGACTGCGACGGATCGGTCGCGAGCGACTGGTCGCGCACGTAGATGCGATAGGCCTCCGTGAGCATGTGCACGTCAGGCGAGAAACGGTGGCCCCAGGTCAGCACGAATTCCTGGAGGTTGTTATACGTCTGCCGTGAATGGTTGTACGACTCCACGCAGGGATAGAGCATGTCGTTGTTCGACTTGGACACCCAGCGCACGCAAGCCTGCGCGGTCAACCGGCTGGTGTCGTCCCAGACGGCCGAATCGTCGCCGCCGTGCACGCCGAGCTGAAGCGTCCACTGGTCGTTGAGCTTGGTCGTGGTGATCACACCCATGTTGGTGTACGCGTCGACGGTGTAGAGGATCGAATGCGTCAACAGGTAGTTGTTCGGCGAGAACTGCGCCTCGATATCCGGCAGCGACAGGTAGCGACCGACGGTGACCACCATGCCCTTGGCGACCCAGGGGATGTACAGGTCGACGTAAGCGATCATCGGATCGTTGCCGTAGATCTTGCCGTTGAGCGCGCTGTTGGGGCGCGGATGGTTCAGGAGCTGGTCGCTCGTGACGCCCTTCATGGTCGTGTAGTGGTAGTCGTAACCGTAGAGATCGTCGAAGTGGAAGCCCCAGTCGACGTGATCGGTCTGCACCGTATCCGGCACCCGCTGGATGCGGAACAGGAACTGGTCGAACTCGACGCGATTCGGGCGGGTGGCGTACGACAGCGGGTAATTGGTGTGGTCGGACGAACTGAGGTTCATCGACGGGTTGATCCAGCCATAGGTTTCGATGCGGTTATCCTGCATCCAGTGCCCCAGGCTCGTGCACGACAGCGCCTTCTCCAGCGGATATTGTGCATTCTCGTTGGGCACGCCCACCGGGTATTCGACGCCGCCCAGTTGCCATTCCGCCGAGGGAAACGGCGGCGACGAGAACGGCGAATCCATGCCACGACGTGCGGCGACAGGGGCATCCGGCGACGCCGGCTGCGCGTCTTCGCGATACGCCGCCGCGAGGCGGGAGACAAACCCGCGCGAGCAGTCGCCGCTGGCGGCCACCGGGGCACCACTGGGCGTGTCGGCCAGGTCGGTGGCGGACACGTCCACATGGGCGACCGGGGCGAGTTCGGCCGCAACCGCGCTACCCACCGGGAGCAGGAGCAGCGAGAGGGCGAACGGGAGCATCTTCTTGAACATCATGCGGGTGTACCTGAAAGCGGCCGCGGCGGGCCGTCCTTTTCTTTGGAAAATCGAGGGAGAAGAAGGTAGGACGCCGGTCAGATGCCGGCGTAGCCACCGAGGGCGTACTCGTCGTCGATGCCGGGGGAGGCTACGGCCCGGGGGCGCATCGCGATGACCGGCGACGGGACCGCCTGCGTGGCCGGCATCGCCTGTTCAGCGTTCACGACATGGACTTCCATGTCGAGGTCCGAACCCTCTTCGACGAAAAGTGTGAGCTTGACGCACTGCATGGGAACACCTCGGGTCAGGCCAGTCCGACCAGGACCAGCAACAGGTCGATGAGCTTGATGCCAATGAACGGCACCACCACGCCGCCCAGTCCGTAGACGAGCAGGTTGCGACGGAGCAGGGCGGCCGCGCCGAGCGCGCGGTAAGCCACGCCCTTCAACGCCAGCGGAATCAGGAAAATGATGATCAGCGCGTTGAAGATCACCGCGGACAAAATCGCGCTCTGCGGCGTCGCCAGGTGCATCACGTTGAGCGTGTTCAGCGCCGGGTAGGTGCTGGCGAACGCCGCGGGGATGATCGCGAAATACTTGGCGATGTCGTTGGCGATGGAGAACGTGGTCAGCGCGCCGCGGGTGATGAGCATCTGCTTGCCGATGCCCACCACCTCGATCAGCTTGGTCGGGTTGGAATCCAGGTCGACCATGTTGCCGGCTTCCTTCGCCGCCTGCGTGCCGCTGTTCATCGCCACGGCGACGTCCGCCTGGGCGAGCGCCGGCGCGTCGTTGGTGCCGTCGCCGCACATCGCCACCAGCCGGTTTTCGGCCTGTATGTCGCGGATGAGCTTCAGCTTGGCTTCGGGCGTGGCTTCGGCGAGGAAATCGTCCACGCCGGCCTCGGCCGCGATCGCCGCCGCGGTGAGCGGGTTGTCGCCGGTGATCATCACCGTGCGGATGCCCATGCGGCGCATCTCGGCGAAGCGCTCCTTGATGCCATCCTTGACGATGTCCTTCAGCTCGACGACACCGAGCGTCAGCGCACCGTCGACCACCACCAGCGGCGTGGCGCCGCGGCGGGCCACGTCTTCGGCCATGCGCTTGACCAGCGGCGGCATGTGGCTGTCCTGCGAATCGAGGTAGCGCTCCACGGCATCCATCGCGCCCTTGCGGATGTGCCGCGTGCCGACGTCCACGCCGCTCATGCGCGTCTGCGCGGTGAACGGCACGAACACGGCGCGACGGTCGTCGCCGCGGCGGCTTTCCCCACCGAACGCCTTCGACGCGAGTACCACGATGCTGCGGCCTTCCGGGGTCTCGTCGGCGCGCGAGGCCAGTTCGGCGGCTTCGGCCAGTTCACGCTCTTCGATGCCTGGTGCGGGATGGAAGGCGACGGCCTGGCGGTTGCCCAGAGTGATGGTGCCGGTCTTGTCCAGCAGCAGCACGTCGACGTCACCCGCCGCCTCCACCGCGCGGCCCGAGGTGGCGATGACGTTGGCGCGGATCATGCGATCCATGCCGGCGATACCAATGGCCGAAAGCAGGGCACCGATGGTCGTCGGGATCAGGCATACCAGCAGCGCGATGAGCACCGTCAGGGTGATCGGGTTGCCGGAGCCCGCGGCCTGCACGCTGTAGATCGAATACGGCAGCAGCGTGGCGCAGGCGAGCAGGAAGATCAGGGTGAACTTCGCCAGCAGGATGGTCAACGCGATCTCGTTCGGCGTCTTGCGCCGCGAGGCACCTTCCACCATCGAGATCATCCGGTCGAGGAAGCTTTCGCCCGGGTTGCTGGTGATGCGCACCACGAGCCAGTCGGAAAGCACGCGGGTACCGCCGGTGACCGCGCTGCGGTCGCCACCGGACTCACGGATCACCGGCGCGGATTCGCCGGTGATCGCGCTTTCGTCGACGCTGGCGGCACCGACCACCACCTCGCCGTCACCCGGCACGATGTCGCCCGCCTCGACCAGCACAAAGTGACCCGCGCGCAGCTCGCTCGACGGCGTGAACACCACGGCGGCGTCGCGATCGGCCGAGGGCAGCTTCTTCGCCGCGACATCACGGCGCGAACCGCGCAGGGCGTCGGCCTGGGCCTTGCCGCGGCCTTCGGCGAGGGCTTCGGCGAAGTTGGCGAACAACAGGGTGAACCACAGCCACAGGCTGACCCAGAAGATGAACGTCGTGGGTGCCTCGCCGTGGCCGGTGAGGGCCTGCACCCAGAGCAACGTGGTGAGCACGCTGCACACGAAGACGACGAACATCACCGGATTGCGGAACTGCAGCCGCGGCGAGAGCTTGACGAAGGCGTCGCGCAGGGCGCGGGTCACCAGCGCGCGGTCGAAGCCGCGCGGGGTTTGGGCATGGGTGGTCATGGATCAGTGCCCCGAGATGGACATCAGCTGTTCGGCGATCGGTCCGAGGGCCAGCGCCGGGAGGAAGGTGAGCGCGCCGACGACGATGACGACGCAGGCGAGCAGGGTGACAAACAACGGCGTGTGCGTGGGCAGCGTGCCCGCCGAGGGCGGCACGTGGCGCTTCGCCGCGAGCGAACCGGCCATGGCGAGCATGGCGATGGCCAGCGGGAACCGCGCCAGGAACATGCAGATGCCGAGCAGCACATTCCAGAACGGCGTGTTGGCCGAGAGTCCGCCGAACGCGCTGCCGTTGTTGTTGGCGGCCGAACTCACGGCGTAGAGCATCTCGCTGAAGCCGTGGGCGCCGGGGTTGGCGACACCCGCCACGCCGGCCGGCGACATCACGGCGACGGCCGTGCCGATCACCACCAGGGCGCAGGGAATGAGTACGGCGAGGCTCGCCATCTTCATCTCGTGCGCCTCGATCTTCTTGCCGAGGTATTCCGGCGTGCGTCCGACCATGAGCCCGGCGATGAACACCGCCACCACGGCGAAGGCGAGCATGCCGTAGAGGCCCGAGCCCACGCCGCCGAAGATCACCTCGCCCAGTTGCATCAGCCACATCGGCACGAGGCCGCCCAGCGGCGTGAGCGAGTCGTGCATCGCGTTGACCGCGCCGCACGAGGCCGCCGTGGTGATCGCGGCGAACAGACCGGACGAGGCGATGCCGAAGCGGGTTTCCTTGCCCTCCATGTTGCCGCCGCTCTGCAGCGCCGACGCCTGGGCGTCGACGGCCAGGCCGTGCAGCGCCGGGTTGCCGGCCTGCTCGGCGGCGACGAGGCCGACGGTGAGAGGCAGGAAAATGAGCAGCATGGTGGCCAGGATCGCCCAGCCCTGGCGGCGGTCGCCGACCATGCTGCCGAAGGTGTAGCAAAGCGCCGCCGGGATGACGAAGATCGAGAGCATCTCGATGAAGTTGGAGAACGGCGTCGGGTTCTCGAACGGGTGCGCCGAGTTGGCGTTGAAGAAGCCGCCGCCGTTGGTGCCGAGCATCTTGATCGCGATCTGCGACGCGGCCGGCCCCATCGGCAGGGTCTGCGTGCCCTGCTGCACCGTGGCGACGTCGAGGTAGGCCGACACGTTCTGCACCACGCCCTGGGACACCAGCAGCAAGGCGACCACGAGCGAAAGCGGCAGCAGCACGTAGAGCGTGGCCCGGGTCATGTCGACCCAGAAATTGCCGACCGCGTCGGCGCCGCGACGCACGAAGCCGCGCACCAGGGCCACCAGCACGGCGATGCCGGTGGCGGCCGAGAGGAAGTTCTGCACCGCCAGGCCGGTGGCCTGGGTGAAGTAACTCATGGTCGATTCGCCACCGTAGGCCTGCCAGTTCGTGTTGCTGGCGAAGCTGATGGCGGTGTTCATCGCCAGGCCGGGTTCCACGGCACCGAAGTGCTGCGGATTCAGCGGCAGCCATTGTTGGGTACGCTGCAGGAGGTAGACCAGGGCCAGGCCGGCCACGTTGAACGCCAGCATGGCGATGGCGTAGCGCTTCCAGCCCATGTCCTCGTCGGCGCGGACGCCGGCCAGGCGGTAGAGCAGGCCTTCGGCGCGGGCGCCGAAACGGGTGACGCGATTGGGTGTCTCGGCGAACACCAGGGCCATGTAGGCCCCCAGGGGTTTGACGGTAACCAGGAGCACGGCGACGAACAGGCCGATCTGGAAGAAGTCGTTCGCGGTCATTCGAACCACTCCGGCTTGAGCAGGGCCACGCACAGGTAGCCCGCGAGCGCCACGGCGATCACCGTGGCCACGGTATAAATGAAAGTCATGGCAGTGTCCTCAGCGACGACCCAGACGGTCGCAGATCATGAGGAAGCCGATCGTCACGGCGGTGAGCACGACGACGAGTAGGACGTACAGGAATTCCACGGGTGCGGTCCGTCGGGGATAACGGCGCGTATTTTTCGATGTCGTGGATATTTACGGCGTATCGCAGGGAAAGGCCGGGCGTAACGTTTGCGTAAATTTTCCAGCGCAAGGGCGCCGGCCCGCCTTGGCGCGGGCCGGCGAACGGGCGGTCAGCGGCGCTCCAGCCGCTCCCGGAAGAGATCGTCGATACGGCGGTATTCGTCGTACCAGGAGTCCGGGTGCACGAAGCCATGCCGCTCCATCGGGTAGAGCGACATCCAGAAATTCGTCTTGTGCAGTTCGATGAAGCGCTGGTACAGGCGGATCGAATCGCTGGCCAGCACGTTGTCGTCGATGAGGCCGTGTTCGATCAGCAGGGGATCGGCCAGCGCCTGGGCATAACGGATCGGCGAACTGGTGGCGTACGCCTCCGGGTCGAGCTGGGGGTCGTTGAGGATGTTCGAGGTGTAATCGTGGTTGTAGCTGGTCCAGTCGCTGACCGGGCGCAGGGCCGCGCCGGCGGCGAACTCGCCCGGCGCGCGCAGCAGGGCCATCAGGGTCATGAAGCCGCCGTAGCTGCCGCCGTAGATGCCTACGCGCCGCGGGTCCACGCCATGTTGCGTCACCAGCCAGGCTTTGCCGTCGAGCAGGTCGTCCAGCTCGGGGTGGCCCATGTTCCGGTAGATCGCCGTGCGCCAATCGCGGCCGTAGCCCTTGGACGCGCGGTAGTCCATGTCGAGCACCACGTAACCGCGCTCCACCAGCAGGTTGTGGAACATCTGCTCG
>CAJYHU010000109.1 GCA_913774655.1 uncultured Luteibacter sp.
CTGGCGGTACCGGCACGACGGTGCCGCGCCGTAACACCGTGGCGACGGCCTCGGCCGTGGCCACGCCCGAGGTCGCGGGCACGATGTCGGCGACGGCCTCCGCGCCAGTGGCGTCCGGTACGCCCACGACGGCGGCGGTGGGCGCGGCCATTCCGGTGACCCCCGCCGTGGACGGCGGCGGCGCCCGGATCACCAATGTCGCCGCGGGCACTGCGACGACTGACGCGGCGAACGTCGGCCAGGTCGACCAGGCCCTCACCACGGCGAAGTCCTACGCCGACCAGGGGGACGCCGCGACGCTGAGCAGCGCCAAGGCCTATACCGATCAGAAGTTCGGCGACGTGGTGACCGGCGGGGCGTTTGACCAGTACAAACGTGAGGTCGATAACCGCTTCAGCAATCTCAACGATCGCCTGAACAAGGTCGGTGCGATGGGGGCGGCCATGTCGCAGATGGCCTTCAGTACCCAGGGCGTCAGCGGCGACAACCGACTGGGTGTCGGCGTCGGCGGCTACAAGGGGCAGGGTGCGCTGTCGGTCGGTTACTCACGCTCCCTGTCGCCCAAGGCGAGCCTGACCTTCGGCGCCGCAGTCAGCGGCGGTGAGGCATCCGGCGGCGTAGGCGTGGGTATTGGCTGGTAAACGAGTCGGGCGGCGGCCGTCAGGTCGCCGCCCGTGGCGCGGCGGCGTGTGTTGTTGCGTTGTTGTCATGCGTCACGTCATCTACACGTCGCGGTCGCCCTCGACGCATGGGATGTGCTACCAATATCGGCCCGCGCAGTCAGGAACGACCGCGCAACCCATGCATTGAACGGACCGTGAGGATGGCATGTCTGCAATGACCGAGCATAAGGACATGCTTACCGGAGAACCCGGCGAAGCCCAGGTGTGTGCGCACCTGGTGGCGCATGGCCGCCTGAAGGACACCGATCTGGCGCGGGCGCGCCGCCTTCACGACGAGGCGCCCGACGGCACGCTCACCGCCCTGATGGCGCGGCTGGGCCTGGTGTCCGAACGGGACCTCGCCGACGCCTGGGCGGACCTTTTGGGCCTTCCGCTGCTCGCGGCCAAGGATGCGCCCGACCTCCCGCCGGCCGATATCGAGCTGTCGCAGCGTTTTCTGAAGCAATACCACGTGGTGCCCGTGCGCGAGGGCGACGAGGGCGTGGCCCTGCTGGTGGCCGATCCCGCCGATCCCTACCCGTTGCAGGCCGTCCGCCTGGCGACGGGGCGCGAGGTGCAGCTGCGCGTGGGCCTTCGCTCGGAAATCGACGACCTCATCGAAAGGTATTACGGCCAGGGCCGCTCCGCGATGGGCAGCATCGTCGAGAGCCTCGACGGTAGCGCGGCCGAGGAAGACGACGTCGAACACCTGCGCGACCTCGCCTCCGAAGCGCCGGTCATCCGCCTGGTGAACCTGATCCTGCAGCGTGCGGTCGAACAGCGCGCGTCCGACGTTCACATCGAACCGTTCGAGAATCGGCTCAAGGTGCGCTACCGCATCGATGGCGTGTTGCACGAAGTGGAGGCCCCCCCGTCCAGTTCGACCGCGGCGGTCATTTCGCGCGTGAAGATCATGGCGCGGCTGAACATCGCCGAGCGCCGACTGCCCCAGGACGGCCGCATCCAGTTGCGCGTGCAGGGCAAGGAGCTCGACCTGCGCGTTTCCACGGTGCCCACCAGCTTCGGCGAATCGGTGGTGATGCGTATCCTCGATCGCGAGTCGGTGGTGTTCGATTTCGCCTCGCTCGGCTTCACCGATAACTTCCGCGACCGCTTCGTGGAGGTGCTCGACCGACCGCACGGCATCCTGCTGGTCACCGGTCCCACCGGTTCGGGCAAGACAACCACGCTATACACCGCCCTGGCCCAGATCAACACGCCCGACGTCAAGATCATCACCGTCGAAGACCCGGTCGAATACCAGATCGAAGGCATCAACCAGATCCAGGTCAAGCCGCAGATCGGCCTCGATTTCTCCGGGGCGCTGCGTTCGATCGTGCGCCAGGATCCGGACGTCATCATGATCGGCGAAATGCGTGACCTGGAGACCTGCCGCATCGCCATCCAGTCGGCGCTCACGGGCCACCTGGTGCTCTCGACCCTCCATACCAACAGTGCCGCCGGTGGGGTCACCCGCCTTCTCGACATGGGCGTGGAAGACTACCTGCTCGGCTCGACGGTCAACGGCATCCTCGCGCAGCGACTGGTGCGCCGGCTCGATCCCGAAACGGCGGAGCCTTACGAGGCGCTGCCGGAAGTGATCGAGCAGTTCCAGCTCGACAAATACACCGACGAGCGGCCCATCCGCCTGTGGAAGCCCGGTTCGAGCGCCGCCAATCCCACGGGCTACCGCGGACGACGAGCCATCATGGAGTTCCTGGTCATGAGCGACCCGCTGCGTCGCCTCGTGATGCAGCGTGCCGACGCGGGCGAAATCGAACGCCAGGCCCGTGCCGAGGGCATGCGCACGATGTATGAAGACGGACTGGCCAAGGCGGTGGCCGGCATCACCACCATCGAGGAGGTCCTGCGCGTCACGCAGGAGTCCTGAGGGGCGACCGGATGAGCCAGTTCCGTTATCGCGCGATCAGTGCCGTCGGCGAGGTGCTATCTGGACGCATGGAGGCCGCGTCCGTCGAAGACGTGGTCGCCCGGCTCCAGGATCAGGGCCATACCCCGCTTGAAGCCGCGCCCGCGGACGGCGATGCGGCGGGCAGCGGTTTCGCGCGATGGTTCCAGAAGGGCCCCTTCACCGGCGACCAGCTCGCCCAGTTCACGCATCAGCTCGCCACGCTGTTGGGCGCGGGTCAGCCCCTGGATCGGGCGCTCGGCATCCTGCTCGACCTGCCCGAAGGCGAGCGGGCACGCAACCTCGTGGAGCGCGTGCGCGACCGGGTCCGTGGCGGTACCACCTTGTCCACCGCGCTCGACGAGGAAAACGGCGTGTTTCCCCGCCTCTACATCAGCCTCGTGCGTGCCGGCGAAGCCGGCGGCTCGCTCGACGACACGCTGCGCCGGCTCGCCGACTACCTCGAACGCTCGCAGGCGCTGCGCGGCAGCATCATCAACGCGCTCATCTACCCGGCGTTCCTCATGGTGGGTGTGCTGGGTTCGCTGGTGCTGCTGCTGGCCTACGTGGTGCCGCAGTTCGTGCCGATCTTCGCCGACATGCAGGTGCCTATTCCTCTCATCACCAAGGTGGTGCTCGCCATCGGCACGGTGGTGGGCGACTGGTGGTGGGCGTGCATGCTCGTGCTGATCGTGCTTGGCGTACTGTTCAACGTGCGACTGCGCGACCCGGACACGCGCCTGGCGTTCCATGCGCGACTGTTGACGATGCGCGTCGCCGGCCCGCTGTTGCTCAAAGTGGAGACCGCGCGTATCGCGCGTACGCTCGGCACCCTGCTCAAGAACGGCGTACCGCTGCTGGCGGGGCTATCCATCGCGCGCCAGGTCACCGGCAACCGCGCGCTCGACCAGGCGCTCGAACAGGCGGCCGACCGGGTCAAGGGCGGCACCGGCCTCGGGAGCGCACTCAGCCAGACCGAGCGGTTTCCCCGGCTGGCCCTGCAGATGATCCAGGTCGGCGAGGAAGCCGGTGCGCTCGATACGATGCTTCTCAAGGTGGCTGACACCTTCGATGTCGAAGCCAAGCGGGCCATCGACAGGCTGCTCGCCGCCCTGGTGCCCACGCTCACCATCGTCATGACGGTGCTGGTCGCATTCATCATGGCGGCGATCCTGTTGCCGCTGCTCAGCCTTACCAGCAACATCAACTGATCCCCTCGTGCCAAGGAGCTAGCCATGCGTCCCACGCGTACCCTGCGACACCGCCACGCCCGCGGCTTCACGCTGCTGGAAATGCTCGCCGTGATCGTGTTGATCGGCATCATCGGCGCCATCGTGGTGACCCAGGTCGGCAAGAACGTCGACAAGGGCAAATACGGCGCAGGCAAGGCGCAGCTGACCACGCTCAGCCAGAAGATCGAAAATTACGCGCTCGACAACGGCACCCCGCCGGCCCAGCTCGGCGACCTGATCGCCAAGCCGGCCGACGCGCCGGGCTGGCAGGGCCCTTACGCGAAAGAATCCGACCTGAAGGATCCCTGGGGCCATGCCTTCGGCTACCGCTACCCGGGCGAACACGGCAACTTCGACCTCGTGTTCTACGGTCAGGACGGCAAGGCCGGCGGCGACGGCTACTCGGCCGACGTGGGCAACTGGCAATAAGGGACGAAGGCGCGATACACGGCCATGCGCACGCGCGGATTCACGTTGTTCGAAATGCTGGCCGTGATCCTGCTGATCGGCGTGGCCGCGGCGGCGGTGTCGATCCCCATCACGCAAGGCCTGGCCAGCGCTCGCGTCAACGCGGCCAGCGGTGAAGTCGCCGCGGCGCTGCGGTGGACACGTGCGCAGTCGATCGTGCACGGCAAAGACCTCGCCTTCGAGGTGGATACCGCCCGCGCCACTTACCGTGCGCCGGGCAAGGCCGATGTACGGTTGCCCAAGGACATGCGCGTGTCCATCACCAGCGCGCGCGAAGACCAGGCCAACGCCACCACGGGCCGCATCCGTTTCTTTCCGGACGGCAGTTCCACCGGTGGCCGCATCACGCTCAAGCGGGGCGACCGCGAGTGGCACGTCAACGTGGCGTGGCTCACCGGTGCGGTGAGCGTGGTGGACACCCGATGAGTGTGCCGGGTCACCCGGTGCAGGGTCACGTGGCGCGGTCCCAGGGCGGTTTCAGCCTGCTCGAGATCATCGCCGCCATCGCCGTGCTTGCCATCGCGTTCGCTGCCCTGATGCAGGTGGCCGGCAGCGCACTGCAACTCACCGCGCGCGCGAACGAGCGGACGCAGGCGGCGCTGCGCGCACGCACGCTGCTCGACGGCGCGTTCGTGATGGATCCGATCCAGTCCGGCGGCACCGATGGCCGCTTCGACGCCACCTATCGCTGGCACCTGGACGTCACGCCGTGGCAGGTGCCCGGCACCAACCCGGGCAGCGACCCGACCAACGGCAACGTGATGTATCGGCTCGACCTGGACGTCATGTGGGGCAAGGGCGGCGACGAGCGCCACGCCCGGTTCTCCACGTTGCGGCTGGGCGGACCGCCGGGAGCCTCGCCGTGAGGCCGTCCCGCGGTTTCAGTCTCATGGAGGTGCTCGCGGCGCTGGCCTTGCTCACCATCGTGCTGCTCGGCGTCTATTCGGGCATCAGCACCGCCACGCGCATCGTGCGCAGCGGTGACAACGCCATCGCCCGCATGGACGAGATCCGCTCCGCCCAGACCTTTATCCGCAATGAGCTCGCGCAGGCGCTGGTGATGCCCTTCGGCCAGACCGACGACGGTGATCCCCTCGTGTTCAGCGGCGAGCCGCAGCGGATGCGGTTCGTCGCGCCCCTGCCGGGATACCTCTCCCGTCTCGGGGCGCAGATGCTGACGTTCGCGCTGGTCGACGACGGCCCGCATCGCCAACGGCTGGAGGTCTCGCTGGCCCTGCTTCCGCCGGACGGCAGCGATCCCCAGCCCTTGGGCGAGCCGGAGGTCCTTCTGCGCGACATCCATTCAGGCAGCTTCGCCTATCGCGGCATGGACGATCAGAATCGCCCCATGGACTGGCAGGACACCTGGGCGGACGCGCGTCGCACGCCCTCTCTCGTGCGCGTGCAGCTCGCGGCGAACGGTGGGGTGGCCTTCCCCGACATGGTGGCCCCGATCCGCATCGATCCGTCGGCCTCGCGCAATGGCTTTTTCATGGGGCGCGGCACGCGCGGGCCGGTGATCCGATGAGGTGGCGGCAGCGGCGTGGCGTGGCCCTGCTCATCGTGCTGTGGGGATGCACGTTGCTGGCGATCATGCTGGGCGGTTTCGCGGCGCTGGCCCGTACCGAGGGCCTGCAGGCCCGTTACCAGTTTTCGCAGGTGCGCGCGCACTACGCCGCGGAGGCGGGATTCGCCCGCGCCGTGGCCGGCCTGCAAGCGCCCGACATCGACTCGCGATGGATCGCCGACGGGCGCGTTTATCCTTTTCAGTTCGATGGTGCGAACGTCGCCATCACCATCGTCGACGAAGACGGCAAGATCGATCTCAACGCAGCGTCCGACGACGTGCTGGTGGGCCTGTTTAAGGCGGCCGGCGCAAATGACGACAAGGCCCGGCACGTGGCCGCGGCGATCGAGGACTGGCGCCGTCCCGGTGACGATCCGTCGCCCAACGGGGCGAAGAAGGCGCAATACGACGCGGCCGGGCTCGGATACGGACCGCGAAACGCGCCGTTCGCGACGGTGGAGGAGGCACGCATGGTGCTGGGCATGGATCCCGACCTGTGGGCCAGGGTGCAGCCGGTGCTCACGATCTGGTCCGGGCGCGAACGGCCCAACACCGACCATGCGCCGCCGCTGGCCCTCGCGGCGGTTCCCGGCCTGGGCGACAACGGCGCCCAGGCGATCCTCGCCCAGCGCGGACAGTCGCAAGGCGCGCTCGCGGCGGGTGGCAACGGTGTCACGCACACGATACGTGCCGAAGCGACCCTTGACGACGGCACGAGAAGTTCGCTGACATCGACGATCCGACTACGTGGGATAAGATCGGGCAACCAGCCCTACGCTATTTTGCGTTGGCGCGAAGGAGACGCTGAATGACCGCTTTGCAGGATGCCTCGCAACTGCAGCTCGAACGCTTGCGCCGCGCCTGGCGAGGCAGCGCGTTGCCGGGCTTCCTGCGGTGGTGGGGCGGTGAGTTGGGTGCGCTGGTGCCTGCCCGGTGGCGCCAGGCGTTCGCCGGTGGCAGGCGCTGGTATGTCGTCGAACGCCAGGGCGAGGCGTGGTCGCTGCGCCGGGTGGGCGAGGCACAACCGCTGGCGGTCGCTGACGACGCCGAAGACATCGAGCGTCGCATCGCCGTGCTGGCGGGTGCGCTAGCGGAGGCCGATCCCGCCGATCGCCGCGTCGCCCTCGTGCTGCCCCCCGGGCGCGTGCTGCGCCGCCGCCTCGTGTTGCCCCTGGCCGCCCGCGACAACCTGCGGCAGGTCGTCGGCTTCGACCTCGACCGCCAGACGCCCTTCCGCGCCGAGGAGATCCACTTCGGCGTGCGCGATCTCGGTGAGGTGGCGCCCGAAGGTCGCTTCGTCGCCGAACTCGCCGCGACGCCGCGACAAGCGCTCGACGCACAGCTCGACGAGCTCGCCGGCCTGCGCGTCACGCCTGATCGCGTCGACGTCCGCGACGGCCAAGGGCTGGCCGGGGTCGACCTCCTTCCACCGGCGCGCGCGCCACGCCGTGTC
>CAJYHU010000110.1 GCA_913774655.1 uncultured Luteibacter sp.
CGCAGGCAGGCGTTGATGAAGCTGGCCTGTGCGCGGGTGCCGGACTGGCGCTTGGCCGCCTCCACGGTCTGGTCGACCAGAGTGAAGGGTTCGTAGGGGGCGCGCGCCGCGTCCCAGCCCAGGGCCAGGGCCGTGCAAAGCAGCGCGTCGGCGGCCGGCGGCGGGGTGCGCTTGGCAAGGTGCCGGCGCAGAGCCTCGCCGCGGCCAAGCCAGCGCAGGGCGTGGAAAAGCAGCGCCTGCACGCCGGGCCGCAGGTCCGGGTCGACGGCGTCGAGCGCCACACTGCCGGAAGTGCCGGCACGGATGGCCGCGAGGGCACCAGCCACCTGCTGCAGCTGCCGCCACAGCGCAGGCGCCATGGGTGAATGGGAAGACGGCGCGTCGCCGCCGGTGAGCAGAGGGTCGGGCAAGATCAAGGGATGGTAAGGGGTCGTGCCGGGGGCGATTCAGACCAACGGCGCCGCCGCCCTGAGCCGAAAGGCCCAGGCCACGAAGATGGCGGGAAACTGGCGGATCGCAGCGTTGTACTGGAGCACGGCGGCGTTGAACTGCGCCCGTGTGATCTCGACCAGCGCCGAAGGTTCGGGCCAGGCCATGGGGGCGGAAGGTGCCGGCGATGCGCTGGCGCCGCTCTCCCGCGGACCCAGCAGGCTGGCCGGACGCGACAGCGTGCCGTCGGCCTCGAAGCTCACCAGTTCGTCGGGGTGCACGCGCTCCCAGGCCGCCAGCAGCACGCGCAGCGCGGTGGTCAGGGCGCCCATGGCGGCCGGATCGAGCGGCCGGGTGCGTGTGACGCCGAGCACGGTGCGGGCCTGGCCGGCCGCCGCCTGCAATGCGGTATCGGCCGCCGGCGGAGGCTCGCCGATTGCGGCTTGCGCATCGAGCGACGTCTGGACGAAGTCGAGCTGCCGCACCAGCAACGCGTCGAGCGCGCCATAGGCCTGCAGCGCTGAGGAGCGCAGCCGCACCAGCCGGTTGTGCGCCCCGACGAACCAGAACAGCGCCACGGCCGCCGCCGCCCAGTTCAGCAATGAATGGCTGAGCCAGGTCACGGGCGGCTCCCGACGCTGCGTCGTGGCGCAGCCACGACGAAAAACGCCCCCCTTCCTGGGGAGGAAGGGGGGCGCTGGAGGCCGGTCATGGCCATGCGGGCGTCAGCGACGACGCAGGACGATCACTCGGCGCTGTCCACCGTGCCTTCGCCGGCCTCCGCGGTGGCCGCCTCGGGCGTCGACGAGGACGCCGCCAGTTCGGCCGCTTCGGCGTCGGCGATGGCGCGGCGCTCGGCCTCGTCCATGGCGTCCTTCACCTTGCGCGCCTGGTGGTAGGCCAGGCCCGTACCAGCGGGGATCAAACGCCCGACGATGACGTTTTCCTTCAGGCCGCGCAGCTCGTCGCGCTTGCCCATGATCGCCGCCTCGGTCAGCACGCGCGTCGTTTCCTGGAACGATGCGGCGCTGATGAAGCTGTCGGTCGAGAGCGAAGCCTTCGTGATGCCCAGCAGCAGGTTGGTGTACGTCGCCGGCAGCTTGTCTTCCGAGCGCAGGCGGTCGTTGGTGTCGAGCATTTCGGAACGCTCGACCTGCTCGCCCTGGATGTAGCCCGAATCGCCGGCGTTCTCGACCACGACGCGGCGCAGCATCTGGCGAACGATCACCTCGATGTGCTTGTCGTTGATCTTCACGCCCTGCAGACGGTACACGTCCTGCACTTCGTCGACGATGTAGCGCGCCAGTTCCTCGGAGCCCAGCAGGCGCAGGATGTCCTGCGGATCGGCCGGGCCGTCGACCACGGATTCGCCCTTGTTCACCACCTGGCCTTCGTGCACCAGAATGTTCTTTTCCTTCGGCACGAGTTCTTCCCAGACCTTGCCTTCGGGGTCGGTGATCTGCAGGCGGATCTTGCCCTTGGTCTCCTTGCCGAAGGACACGGTGCCGGTCATCTCGGCCAGCAGGCCCTTGTCCTTGGGCGAACGCGCCTCGAACAGTTCGGCCACGCGCGGCAGACCGCCGGTGATGTCGCGGGTCTTCTGGCCTTCGACCGGGATGCGGGCCAGCACTTCGCCGGGGCCCACGTCCTGGCCGTCGCGCACCTGGATCAGGGCGCCGACCTGGAAGCCGATCGTCACCGAGTGGTCGGTGCCGGGGATCTTCACTTCCGAACCGGACGCATCCAGCAGCTTGACCTGCGGACGCACGACCTTGGTCGCGCCGCGACGCTTCGGATCGATCACCACCAGCGTGGACAGGCCGGTCACTTCGTCGACCTGCTTGGCCACCGTGACGCCTTCCTCGACGTTCTCGAAGCGCACCTGGCCGGCGAACTCCGTGATGATCGGGCGGGTCAGCGGGTCCCAGTTGGCGAGGATGGTGCCGGCCTTGATCTGCTGGTCCGCCTTCACGGTCAGCGTCGCGCCGTACGGCACCTTGTGGCGTTCGCGCTCGCGGCCGTGCTCGTCATGGATGACGATCTCGCCCGAGCGTGCAATCACCACCAGCTCGTTCTTGCTGTTGGTCACGTAGCGCATCGTGGCGTTGAAGCCGATCACGCCGTTGGACTTGGCTTCGACGCTCGAGGCCACGGCCGCACGCGATGCCGCACCGCCGATGTGGAAGGTCCGCATCGTCAGCTGCGTGCCGGGTTCGCCGATCGACTGGGCGGCGATGACGCCGACCGCTTCGCCGATGTTCACCAGGCCGCCGCGGCCCAGGTCGCGGCCGTAGCACTTGGCGCACAGGCCGTAGCGGGTGGCGCAGGTCAGCGCGGTGCGCACCTTCACCTCGTCCACGCCGGCGGCTTCGAGGATCTCGATGGCGTCTTCGTCCAGCATCTCGCCGGCCTTGACCAGCACGCTGCGGTTTTCCGGGTGCAGCACGTCGTCGGCGGCCGTGCGGCCGAGGATTCGGTCGCGCAGCGACTCGATCACCTCGCCGCCTTCCACGATGGCGCGCATCGCGGTGCCGTCGCTGGTGCCGCAATCCGGATCGG
>CAJYHU010000111.1 GCA_913774655.1 uncultured Luteibacter sp.
CGACCAGCAGCCGCGTCTGCAGGAAGACGTGCAGCGCACCGCCGACAGCCACGTCGCCGCCGAGCAGCACTACGTGGCCGTGCGGGAGACGCGCACCAAGACCTCCCTGGCCCGCGACCAGGCCGCCCGCGAACAGGTCGCCGTCCGGCGCCAGCTGGTGGACGCGGAGCGCCAGCTTCACCAGATGCGCGGCGAGCAAGGCGAGCGACTGAAGGCGTTTCGCGCCCGGCGCGTCCACGTGCCGTTGGCCCGGCGCACGCGCGGCGCGATGGCGGCCTTGCGCGATGACTACCAGTCACCCTCCGAGGTGCGGCGGGCCATCGAACGCGTCGAACGTCGACTGGAAGAAGGCCATTGGGAGACGGACCCGAGCGTGCTTTCGCTACGCGACAAGCTCTTTGCCGACCACGATGGACTCAAGGGCGATCTCGACCGTCGGCGTGTCCATCTGGAACGCGCGAGCCGTATCACGCATGAAGCGCGCGGCGCGTACATCCAGGTGTTGCGCAACACGGTGCGACGCTACGCCAAGAACCTCAAGGTGCTTGCCGACCTGGCCGGCATCGGCGTGGATGTCGATCTGCCCGAACTGACCAACGACGACCTCGCGCTTTCGTCCGCCGCGCTGCACGTGCGGTTCGAATTCGACAAGAAAGGCTGGATCGGCATGGACGACGGCGAGGCGTCCGGCGGTCAGCAGGTGATGAAGTCGCTGCTGTTGCTGGTGGCACTCATGCGCGACGAGGATCGTCCCGGCGGCTTCGTCTTCATCGACGAACCGTTCGCCCACCTGGACATCTTCAACATCGACAAGGTGGGCGCATTCCTCAAGTCCACGCGCGCGCAGTACATCCTCACCACCCCGGCCACCCACAACGTCAACGTGTTCCAGCCGTCCGACCTGACGCTCGTGACGAGCAAGCGGCGGCCGGGAGCGACCTGGGCGCAGCCGCTGGCGGTGCTGCGGCGTCGGGCAGAGGTCGCTTGAACGAGGCGGTGCCCGATGGCACCACCTCGTTCGAATCAGTGAAGACCGGTCTCGCCGGGGACGACCGAAGCGTCGTTCGCCGCGGCGGCATCCTCGTGAAACGGGTCGTGCTCGTCACGCTGGGGTTCGGCGAGGGGACGGCGGCGCATCAGGAGCCACGCGGTAGCAATCGCCGCCACGCCCAGTCCCCCCACGAGCAGCGCCGCACGGGGATGACGCTTCACCTGGCGGCCGGCACGCGAGACGGCAAGGCCGGCCTCACCCACGTATTGGCGTGCGGCGCCGGCGAATTCGCGCGAATGATTGCGGGTCGCCGCCCCGGCAATGCGCTGGGCGCGACCGTGCACATCGAGGGCGAGGCTCTTGCGGAAGAGGGTCATGTCGGTCTCCTTCGTTCAGGGCCCTACCTTGGCGCCTACCGTGTGATGGAAGCGCGTGTGAGGTGTTCGCGTGCCGTCATCGCGGCCGCTCGCATCGGTGATCCGGCGGTAGCCGGCCCGAGTCAGCGGTCTCTCTCGCACGAGCCGCCCTGAGGGTTCGCGGATACCATCCGCTCCCACCGGGACACCCCCAGGGCGCGCTCCTGCCGGGTCAGCCCTGGGTGGCGAGCCACTCGTCGTCGGATCCTTCGTTGACGCCTTCCATGAGAAACGTGGAGAGATAGCGCTCGCCCGTGTCCGGGAGCATCGCCAGGATGACGCTGCCCTCTTGCGCGGTCTCGGCGTAACGCAGTGCGGCGGCCATCGTGGCGCCGGCGGAGATCCCGACGAAGAGGCCCTCTTCCGCGGCGAGGCGGCGGGACGTGTCGCGCGCGACCACGTCGTCCACGGGGATGTCGACATCGAACACCGTGCGATCGAGCACCTCGGGAACGAAGTCGGGCGTCCAGCCCTGGATCTTGTGCGGCGCCCATGGCTTGCCGTCGAGCAGGGAAGCCCCGGCGGGTTCGGTGGTGACGATCGTCACCTCGGGCCGGGCGAGCTTGAGCATCTGGCCCACGCCAGTCATCGTGCCGCCGGTGCCCCAACCCGTCACGAAGGCGTCGAGGCGACGGCCGGCGAAATCCTGGAGGATCTCCGCCGCGGTCGTGCTGCGGTGGTAGGCCGGGTTGGCGGGGTTGCGGAACTGCTGCGGCATGAACCAGCCGTGCTGGTTAGCCAGTTCCTCCGCGCGTCGCACCATGCCCGAGCCCCGCTCGGCGGCGGGCGTGAGGATCACCTTGGCCCCGTAGGCGCGCATCAGCTTGCGGCGCTCGATCGAGAACGTCTCGGTCATCACCGCGACGAAGCGGTAGCCCTTGGCCGCGCAGACCATCGCCAGCGCCACGCCGGTGTTTCCGGAGGTAGCTTCGACCACGGTGTCGCCGGGCTTCAACCGACCGTGGCGCTCGGCGTCGAGGATCACGGCGATGGCGAGGCGGTCCTTCACCGAACCGCCGGGATTGAAGGCTTCCACCTTCGCGTAGAGGGACACGTGCGATGGCGCGATACGATGCAGGCGAACGATGGGCGTGCGGCCGATCGTGTCGAGGATACTGTCATGGATCATGGGAGCTCTCCCGTGGTCGACGTCGAAGCGATACGCCCAAAGGTACTCCCACCCATGCGCCCATCACAAACCCCGCCGGCCTGCCACGCATGACCATGAATGGACGTCCATACGCCCTGGCCCTCCTGCTCGTCGCCACCCCCGCGCCGGCCCAGGATCCGCCGCGCACCCCGGCGGATTACCTCGCCCGTTTCGACACCAACGGTGACGGGCGCGTGGACGAAGCCGAGTACGTTCGCTACATGAGCCTGGGATTCCAGCGCATGGACGTCAACGGCGATGGCGTGATCGACGCCAACGACCGGCCCATGCGTCCCGGGCAGCGCCCCATCACGCTCGAACGCTTCCAGCACGACCTCATCGTGCAGTTCCACCGGCTGGATACCAACCACGACGGCTACCTGAGCGCAAAGGAACTCACCCAGCCCCCGCGCTGATCGCACGCCCGCGCTTAATCCGGCCGGACCGAACTGCTACGCTTCGTCGCTGACCCGGGGAGCCATGCATGAGCACGACGGAACTGTTCCTGATCGCGATGACGATCATCCTCAGCGTGCCCTATCTCCTGTGGCGCGTCTTTCGCACCGATTACTGGGCGCCCCTGGTCG
>CAJYHU010000112.1 GCA_913774655.1 uncultured Luteibacter sp.
CCGCGTGCTCGTGCTGCTGCCGGAAACCCTCGTCTACCAGTGGTTCGTCGAACTGCTGCGCCGCTTCAACCTGTCGTTCTCGATCTTCGACGAAGAGCGTTGCGAGGCGATCGAGCAAGCAAGCGACGGGCGCAACCCCTTCGAAGACGAACAACTCGTCATCGCCGACTTCGCCTTCCTCGAAACCATGCCGCGCCGGGCGGCCCAGCTGGTCGAGGCGGGCTGGGACCTCATCGTGGTCGACGAGGCCCACCACCTGGCATGGTCGCCCGAGGCCGCGAGCCCCCGTTACCAGTTGGTGGAAACACTGGCCGCCGCCACGCCCGGGGTGATCCTGCTCACCGCCACGCCCGAGCAGCTCGGCCGGGCCGGCCACTTCGCCCGCCTTCGCCTGCTCGATCCGCAGCGCTATGCCGACCTCGACGCCTACCTCGCCGAGTCGACGGGCTACGCGCCGCTGTCCGACCTTGCCAGCGCCCTGGCGGACGGCAAGACGCTCGACGCGGACCAACGGGCCCTGCTCGCCGAACGCTTCAAGGGCGACCGCGAACTGGCCCACCTGCTGGAACGCAACGCCGGCGACGCCCTGCTGGCGGCCCTGATCGACCGGCACGGTACCGGCCGTGCGATGTTCCGCAACCGCCGCGCCGGCATCGGCGGGTTCCCACGCCGTGCCCCGGAGATCCTGGCGATCCCGCCGGATACGCTCGCTCCCGGCCGCCGCGAGGCGCTGCTGGCCGAGTTCCGTTCCGATATCCAGCAACCGCCCGCGCCGCTGGAATTCGACTACGCCGACGATCCGCGCCTGACCGCGCTCATCGGCCTGCTGGAGGCCCATCCGGCCGACAAATTCCTGCTGCTCTGCCGCAGCCAGGCCAAGGTGCTGGCCATCGAAGACGCGCTGCGCACGAAGAGCGGCGTCGGGGTGGCCCGCTTCCACGAAGGCCTCGGCATCGTGCAGCGCGACCGTAACGCGGCATTCTTCGCCCAGCCCGACGGTGCGCGCCTGCTGTTGTGCTCGGAGATCGGTTCGGAGGGACGCAACTTCCAGTTCGCCCATCGCCTGGTGATGTGGGACCTGCCGCTGGACCCTGACTTGCTCGAACAGCGCATCGGCCGCCTTGACCGCATCGGCCAGACGCACGACATCACCATCCATGTGCCGGTGCTGGCGCAGAGCGCGCAGCACGTGCTGGCCCGCTGGTACGACGAAGGCCTCGACGCGTTCCGCGCCAGTCCGGCCGATGGCCGCGAGCTGTTGCGTCGCTTCGGCGACCTGCTCTCCACGCTCGCCGACGAGCACGCGCGCGGCGACGACGACCGCGACCAGGAGCTCGACTCGCTCGTGGCGGAAACCCGCGCGGCGCACCAGGAACTCTCCTCGCTCATCCACGCCGGGCGCGACCATCTGCTCGAACTGGCCGCCAGCCGCGATCCGCACGCGGACGACCTGGCGCAGAGCTTCGCCCGCGAAGACGGCGACACCGCGCGTGATGCCTTCATCCAGCGCCTGTTCGAAAACTTCGGCGTCCACACCGAAGAGCTCAGCCAGGACATCGTGCTGCTCGACCCGCAATACCTCTCCACCGACGGCCTGCCCGGCTTCGCGGATGGCCCGACCTCGGTCACCTTCTCGCGGGACGTCGCCCTGGCCCGCGAGGACCTCCCCCTGCTGCGCATGGACCACCCCATGGTCCACGCCGCGGTCGACCTGCTCGTCTCGGGCGAGGCGGGCAACGCGGCCTTCCTCGTCGACGATGCGTTGCCCGTGCGCACTGTCCTCCTGCAGGCGGTGTTCGTGGTGGAAGTAGTGGCGGATCGCTCGCTGGACGCCGAACGCTTCCTGCCCGCCACGCCGCTCGTGCTCACCGTCGACACCCGGCTCAACGAACGCCCCGGCTATCGACCGAGCGACGTCGCCGTGCGCCGTGCCGGCGACCGCAACATCGACGTGGCGCGCTACCGGAAATTCCTGTCCAAGCTGGTGCCCCCGATGCTCGAGCAGGCCCGTGACCTGGCCGAAGGCCGTGCGGAGGTCATCAAGTACGAAGCGATCGACGCGGCGACGAAGGAACTCGGCGCCGACTACAGCCGGCTGCTTGCGCTACGGGCAGTCAACCCGTCGATCACGGCCGCCGAGGTCGCCATGGTGGCGGCCGAACGCGACGCCCTGCTCGCGGCCCTGCCCGAAGCGCGCGTGCGCCTGGATGCCGTGCGCTTCGTGGTCAGCCCCGACTTTCTCGCGATGCGCTGACGGTCAACCGGCCCAGGGGCGTGGCGGCGGTCGCACGCCCCACGCCCAGAGCAGCGCCAGACCGGCGACGAGCCCACCCAGGTGGGCGAAATGGGCCACGCCGGCCAGGGTGCCGGTGATACCGAAGATCAGTTCCGCCACGCCGTAGAGCGTGACGAACAGCCACGCGGGGATCCCGATGGGAATCGGGATCAGCATCAGTTTCTCGCGCGGGAACAGCATCGCGAACGCGCCCAGGAGACCGAAGATCGCCCCGGACGCGCCCACGGTCGGAAACATGCGTTCCGGCTCGAACAGGTAGAGCACGGCCAGCTGCGCGACCGCCGCCGCGACCAGGCAGGTGAAGTAATAGATCGCGAAACGCCGCGCGCCCATCACGCCCTCGATCAGGCTGCCGAACATGTACAGACCGTACATGTTCAGCACGATGTGCAGCACGCTGCCGTGCAGGAAACCGTAGGTGACCAGCTGCCACACGTGGAAACCGATCGACGCGGGGTGCCCGTCGCCGAGGTCGACCACCATGTCGTGCCCGTAAGGCCACAAGCCGAGCCATCGGGTGACGGCAAAGGTGGTGTCGTCGCCCAGGAGCATCTGCAACGCGAACAGCAGCACGTTGGCAATCAGGAGATTCCGCGTGACCGGCAGGAGGCGGCCGAACATGGGCGCGTTCCTCAGGCCAAGGGCGTCGGCTGGAGGATCTCGATCCAGTAATCGTCCGGATCCCGGATGAAGGCGATGTGGCGCATGCGGCCATCGGCCAGACGTTTCTGGAAGGTAACGCCGAGGGCCTCGAAGCGCGCACAGGCGGCCGTGACATCCGGCACGCTGACGCAGAGGTGACCGAAGCCGCGGGGCTCGCTGTTGCCGTTGTGATACGGGGTGGCAGCCTCTTTCTCGGTGCCGTGGTTATGGGTCAGCTCCAGCACGCCCGGCTGACGCAGCACCCACGCCTTGCGCGCCTCGTCGTCGTCGGGAATCACCGAGGTGTCGCCCACGAGCACGAGGTAGACGATGGTGAACGCCGCCTCGTCGAACACGTGCTTGTACACCGGGGTGAAGCCCAGCACGCGGGTGTAGAAATCGAGCGACACGTCGAGGTCGCGCACACGGATCATCGTGTGGTTGAACACGAAGCCGTGCGTGGCGGCGTCTGGCGTCGCGGTGACGCCGGGAAGCGAGGTGAGGTCGGCAAGGGACATGAAAAACTCCAGGGAAACGATCTGCCAACGTGGCTGCGCGGCGGATTCAATTCAAGCCAAACGGCCGTGTCGTCCCCGTGCAGGCCGTCGGGATGACCCTCAACGGCGGCGGGGCGTCAGCGACAACATCAGCAACACCGCCGCCAGCGCCGCGTAGGCCGCGACGAACTGCCACACCATGGCACGCGCACCCGCGTCGAGCATCCAGGGCAGGTACACCTTGCCCACCGGGTCGACCGAATGAATGACGCCGAAGGCGGTCAACGCCCCGCCGAGGGCCACGATGCCCGCGGCCTTGCGCACGTGGCCGTCGATCATGGCCACCACGAAACTGGCCCAGACCATCGAGGTGATGATGAACCCGTTGCCGAGGATCGAGATCACCGCCATGGCTGACACGCCGTGCACCCCATCGGCGTAGAGCGACGCGAACCGCGCCGGCTCGACAATGGACGGATCGCCCAGCTTGATCGCCAGCATGCGCGCGATGGCCGGGAAGAAACTGAAGACCACCGCGCCGGCGTAGCGTACCGGCGTCGCCTCGAACGCCTGCGTGGTGATGCCGATGGACACGAAGATCAGGATCGGTGCCAGCACCGCCACCGGCAACCACTCCACGAGATTGGAAAGGTAGCCCAGCACGCCGCCAAGCCCGATCACCAGACCGGTCACGAGCGTGTAGCCCAGGCGCGCGCCCATGGCCTTGTAGGCGGGCTGGCCGATATACGGCGTGGTCTGCGCCACGCCGCCGCAGAACCCGGCCACGAGGGTCGCGAGGGCTTCGACCAGGAGGATGTCCCGCGTGCGGTAGTCGTCGCCCGCGGCGCGGGCGCTCTCGGTGACATTGATACCGCCCACCACCATCAGCAACCCGAAGGGCAGGATCAACGGCAGGTAGGGCACGGTCGCCGCCAGTCCATCGACGAAATGCAGCGTGGGCCACGGGATGCCGAAGCGCCATTGCCAGGGGTCCGGCGCGTGGTAGCCGGTGCCCAACAGGCCGGCCGGGCCCAGCCCGTAATACAACAGCACGCCAACGAGAAACGCGCCCAGCACGCCGGGCAGGCCGAACGGAAGCCGTCGCTTCGCCACCAGGGCGTAGAGCACGATACCCAACCCCGCAAAGCCCACCACCGGCACGCGCATGATTTCGACCAGCGGCAGGAAGCCCATCAGCATCAGCGCGATGCCGGCGATGGAGCCGAGCAGACCGGCGCGCGGCACCGATCGCTGCACCCACCCACCGAAGAACGACAACACGACTTTCAGCACGCCCATCACGACCAGGGACGCCATGCCCAGGCGCCAGGTGGCTTCGCCGGCCGCGGTCGCGTCCATGCCGGCCTGCCGGTAGCCCGCGAAGGCGGGGCCAAGCACGAGCAGCGCCATGCCGATGCTGGTCGGCGCATCCAGGCCCAGCGGCATCGCGGTGACGGTGTCCCTGCCCGTCCGCGTCGCAAGACGATGGGCCATCCACGTATAGGCCAGGTTGCCAAGGAGCACGCCCAGGGCCGTGCCGGGAAACATCCGCCGGAAGACGATGTCGGCGGGCACGCCGAACAGGCCGACGAGCGCGGTCGCCAGGAAGGCGAGGATCGAGAGATTGTCGACGACGAGACCGAGCACGCCGTTGAGGTCGCCGCCGGTAAAGCGGCGACGCGGAAGATCAGGGTTCATTCCGGATCCTGGAAAGGACGGCGCGGCGCCCGGGAGTCGGCCACAAGCCTAACCGGCGCGCGCGGCCATCGCCATGTC
>CAJYHU010000113.1 GCA_913774655.1 uncultured Luteibacter sp.
GGCGTGCCAACTGCACGCTTACCGAGGGCTGCGACAGATGAAGTCTCGCCGCCGCACGTGTCACGCTGTGTTCGTTCAGCAGTGCTTCCAGGGTGCGCAGCGGTTCAGGTCGAGACGACCGGATGGCTGGGATCGCCACGGCGGGGCAAGAGCGGATCAAGCGACTGTTCGAGGACGAACCGATACGATTCCGTCCGCAAAACGGCGGGGACTACCCGGATCGCCATGTGCTCGGGGACCATGTATCGCCTGGTGCGTCGGGCCTTGACGTCCACGTCGCCGCTGCGCTTCCTTGAGGCGATGAACCCGTCGCCACGACGGAGGCGCGCGATGTCCCGGGTGCCTGATTAGTCGCAAGATATTGCGAATGCCTGAGCTTACCTGGGGTCTTCCTTGGGTCACACGCGAGCTTGGGGCACGCGTGGCATGCGAGACGGAACATCGCCGCGGACGCTTCCGGCGCCCCCTTTGCGATGGCTTTGGTCCGCGTCGGGGCGGATCGTCGTCGTCGGGACATCGTTCCGGCCTGATGGGGCGGCTATGATGGCGACCAGCATCCCGTGAGGCACCATGCGCGACCTTCCGATCTTCAAGCAGTTGCTCGACCTGTCCCAGGACTGCGTGAAGCAACTGGATCTCGACGGCATGGTCGTGGCGGTCAACGCGCCCGGCGTCGCCTTGCTGCGCCTGAAAGACGAGCACGATCTGGTCGGCCACGCATGGGTGCCGATGTGGCCCACCGCCTACCAGCCGGTGATCGCCGGCGCGTTGGACGCCGCCCGTGCAGGCGAACGCGTTCATGTGACGGCCGTCAGCGAGTTGCCGGGCCAGGGGGAGCGATGGTGGTCGATCGTGGTGGGTCCCCTGGCCGACGCGGATGGCCGGGTCACAAGCCTGGGCGCCATCAGCCGGGAAATCACCGAGCGCGTGCAGGTGGAGCGTTCACTTGACGCCCTCAACGGCACGTTGCGGGATAGCCTCGCCAGGACGCGTCAACAACTGCATCAGGTCAACCGGGAACTGAGCGAGGCGATTTCCACCGGCGACGAGACCAACGTACTGCTCCAGAAGCAGCTCGATCTGGCGGAGATGGCGCGAAACGCCGCCGAGCAGGTGGTCAGCCAGTCCCAGAAAAGCGAGGCGATCGGGCAGATCGTGGTCGGCATGGGGCACGACTTCAATAACAATCTGCAGATCGTTCTGTCCGCGCTGGAGGCGATCCCCAGCGTGGGAGAGCTCAATCCCGGGCAGGACCGCTTCCTCGGTTTCGCACGCGCCGCAGCTCAACACGCGGCGTTGGTGTCGCGACGGCTGTTGGCCTTCAGTCGCGTTCATCCCTTCACACCGGAACACCTGGACCTGGCGACAATCGTCGGTGAGATGGTGCCACTCATCCGGATGACGCTGGGTCGGGACGTGGCCGTGACCCTGACGCCGGCGCCGGAGCATTTGCCCACCTACGCGGACGCGCATTCGATCCAACAGGGGCTGGTGAACCTTTGCCTCAACGCCAGGGATGCTTGCCAGGGCAGCGGCACCGTTGCCATTCGCTTCGGCACGCAGGAGGTTTCCGGTGACGAGGCCCGGGTCGAATTGGGCGAAGGGATCTACGTGTTCGTCGACGTGGAAGACGACGGGACGGGCATGGATGAAGAGGTCCGCGAAAGGCTTTTCGATCCGTTTTTCACGACCAAGCACGAAGGCAAGGGTACCGGTCTGGGCATGACCCAGGTGCTGGCCGCCGTCCGCCAGGCGGGCGGCGGGATCGATGTGCAATCGACGCCAGGCGTCGGCACCCGTATTCGTTTGCTGTTGCCGCGCGCGTTTCCCCTGGAGACGGCAACGACGGAAGCCTAGCGGCCAACGTTGAGTCCGCCGTGGCGTTGAGCATGCCTGGCGGCCCCGGGCGCTGACCGGGGTTACTCCCGCGCATTTTTTTGAAGCATATCGCCTGGTCGTCCCATCAAGGGTCGGAGTCAGGCGGCTGCGACGCGGGGCATCGCAAGAACCTCGCGGCGATCGCGTGCATCTGCGCGTCAGGCATCCGCGTTGCGCAGACGACGCACCATCGAAAGATTGAATATCGCGCCGGTGCGGGTAAAGAGGGAATGTCATACGGCCATGGAATCGACGCAGAGGGCAGTGCATGGAGCCGCATCGAATTCTTACCGGGACAGGCCTTACCACGCTCGAAGTGAGCTGGAGCGACCAGAACCTTGGCATCGCCGTGCTCCGTTATCCACAGGCGTTCGCGCTCATCGAGACTCGGGACGCCGAACCCCTTCGCGTCGGCACTCTGGTGACGGCGACGCTACCCGCGCGCGGAAAAATCATCGCCACCATCCTGCCTTCATCACGGCCCATCTGGGTGACGGTCGAGGCCACCGGCATGACCAACGCGGAGGCGGATGAACTGATCCGCATTTTACAAAGTTTCGGTCGACTGCCTTCGTATTCCGATGGCAAGAGCTGAAACGTCGACCGACGTCGCGCGCGGGCGAGTCGCCCTGTTTAAGAGCGAGTGCACACGGCCTGTCGGGGGCGCCGTCGGCCACTGCGCCATCCCTTGGGAGGCGTGGTCCCGACGCATCTTTATTCAGCACGGCCCAAGAACCACGCGATGACCGTCAAGCGCCTGAAAACGACATCGCTCCGCGCCAGGAGAGCCCAAAAATCGTTGTACCGACCCGAAAACAAGTCGCTGAGTGCGAGTTTTCGGCAAATTCGCGTCGCGTCGGGTTTATCGCAACATGAATTCGGCCGCCGCCTCGGTCGCAATCAGTCCTTCGTATCGGCGGTCGAGACCGGCGCCATTCGCCTGGATGCGTTGCAGATACGCGACTGGTGTGCCGCCGCGGGCGTGGGTATGGCCGCGTGGCTGACGTTGTTCGAGTCGTTGTTGTCCGGCGGCGCGGAGCCCGCCGATTAAGGTGTCTAGCCAAGAGCGGATCGGGGCGATGGCTATCGGATGCCTCGCTGGCCGTGGGGCGTCCCGCCGTCCCGACGGGGAAACCCCTCCGGGACGGCGCGTGCGATGAGTTGGGATAACGTCAGCATGTGCTGTCCATAACCCCGTTCGGGTCCGTGCCGGATCGTGCCCAGGTGGTTCTCGACGTCGGCTGCCGCCCGTGCGATGGCGACGCATCCCGCCTGCCGCGCCTGGATGCCAATGGTTCGGGCGATGCATCGGGCCTCGTCGAACTCGCCGTGGAGCGCGGCCACGTTCATGTCCGAACACGCCAGGCCCAGCTGGATCAGAGCCCACCGGGGTAGCGGGGTGTCGAGTACGTCGTCGGTTGCCGGATGGCGGTGGTCCAACCACCCCTTGGGCTTGGCAACGGTGTGCTCCAGAGCGCGAGCGAAGAGCGAGGGAATCGGTCCGCCAAGCGTCATGCGCATCAGTTTGCCGGGGGTCACGATGTGACTCAGCGCGTGCGCCTGGTCGTCGGCCGTGACGTGGCCCAACCGCTCCAGTCGTGAGAGCAGCCGCGCCAGGTTCCAGTGTCGGCACGATTGGGTGTGCATGTATTCCGTTACGGCGGGGACGCGCCCTCGGATGAGGCGATGGGCGTCACTATGCCGAAATTACATCGTCCTGGCGGTGCCTGTTCAGGATAGCTCCGCGTTTTCCACGTCCCGCTGACAAAACGTGTACGAGGATGTCGCCTCCCTAGCCCGGCCGCCGTTATGCCAGAGACGATCTTCGACGCCTTGCGCGAGAGCCATACCACCCAGCGTTCGCTGATCCGAAAGCTCATGCGGTCCAAGCCCGGCCCTGAACGGGTCACGCTCTTTACTTCGTTGCGTATTGAACTGGCGTCGCACGAGGCGGCCGAGGAGCGCTTCCTCTACGTCCCCATGCTGATGGACGATCGCGGTCTGCACCCTTCGCGCGATGCGCTGGCCGATCACCACACGATGGACGAGCTGGTGGAGGAGATGCAGACGCGTGGTCATTCGGGGCGGCACTGGACCTCCCTGGTCCGCCGCCTCTCCGAAGAGCTGCACGAGCACCTGCGCGAAGAGGAGCGTAGTTTCTTCCAACTGGCAGGAAAGATTCTTTCCGACGCCCAGAAGACCGGGCTAGCCAAAAAATACCGGAAGGACTTCCACGCGATGCAGGTGAAACTGTCGAAGAAGGACTGAGGACAACGCGTGGCACGCCGTCGTGTCAAAGCACGCGGCTCGCTCAGGTCAACCCCAGTTTTCCGGCGACGGTGAAGGTCACGAACAAGACCCCCAGGAGCAGCGGTACGCATACCGCCGCAACCTTGCCGATGGCGACCAGCACCGCGCGCCGCTCGGTTTGGCGGCC
>CAJYHU010000114.1 GCA_913774655.1 uncultured Luteibacter sp.
CGCCTCGCCCGGCGCGCGCATGGCGTTGCCCTCGGGCAGGTCGAGCACGGCCAGGCGCATCGCGGTCATGCGGTTGGCGCCCGCGTAGAGCAGCCGCGTCTGATTGACGGCCGTTTCCGGCCCGCCACCGGGCAGGTCGCCCGACCAGCTCTCGTGGCCGATGGCCGTGATCCGGCCGTCCCGGTCGGCGCCGATGCGGATGCGCTGGATCGTGGCCGGACGATGCGTGGTGTTGTTGAAGATCAGCGGACGCGGCAGCGTAAGCGCCACGGGACGCTTCGCAGCGCGGGCACCGAGGGCGGCCAGCACGGCGTCGGCGCGCACGAACAACTTGCCGCCGAATCCGCCGCCAATGTAAGGGGAAATAAGCCGTACGCTGTCCTTCGGCAGGCCGAGCGTGGTCGCGACGTCGCCCTGGCTCCAGTGGATCATCTGGTTGGACGTCCATAGGGTGAGCCTGTCGCCGTCCCACGCGGCGATGGACGCGTGCGGCTCCATCATGGCGTGCGACTGGTCGGGCGTGGTGTACGTCGCGTCGAGGGTGATCGGCGCGGCGGCGTAGGCACCGGCGAAGTCGCCGGCGCCGCTGTCGGCGTCGTCACCGGGTTTGGTGGCACCCGCACGGGCGGTCGCGAGGTCGAAGGCGCCTTTTTCCCTTGCGTAATCCACCTTGACGAGGGCGGCGGCCCGGCGAGCCTGTTCGAAGGTCTCCGCCACCACCACGGCCAGCGCCTGGTGATAGTGCTGCACCTGCGGACCGCCAAGCAGCGCGGCGGTGTTGTACTTGCCCTTGCCGAGCTTGCCGGCGTCGCGGGCGGTCACGATCGCGAGCACGCCCGGCGCGCGCCGCGCCGCGCGGGTATCGATCGCCGTGACCCGGCCCTTGGCGATCGTCGCAGGCACGATGTAGCCGTAGGCATGGTCGGGCACGGCGTCATGGCGTTCGTACGCGTAACGGGCCGTCCCGGTGGTCTTCAGTGGGCCGTCGATGCGCGGGTGCGGCTGGCCGACCACCTTGAGGCGGTCGATGGGGTTGGTGGTGGCGGGCGTGTCGAATTTCATGGCATCAGCCCTCCTTCGCCTGGGCCAGCACCGCGGCCAGCGTGCGCTCGACCAGCGGGACCTTCATCGCGTTCTGTGCGGTCGGCTGGGCATCGGCGAGCAGTCGCGCGCTGACGGCCCTGGCACCCTGGGGCAGCGCGGCCTCCGCCGCCTCCACCCGCCACGGCACGTGGGCGACGCCGCCGACGGCCAGGCGCCCGGTGCCGTCTTTCTGCACCACGGCCGCCACCGAGACGGGCGCGAAGGCGTAAGACGCCCGGTCGCGCACCTTGTGGTACAGGTGCGTGCCGCCCAGGGGACGCGGCAACGTGACGGCCGTTATCAGCTCACCGGGCGTCAACGTGTTCTCGATGTGGGGGGTGTTGCCCGGCAGCGTATAGAAATCGGCGAGGGGTATCCGGCGCGTGGCGCCATCGGGTTTGACCGTTTCCGCGATGGCATCCAGCGCGCGCATCGCCACCGCCATGTCGCTTGGGTGGGTCGCGATGCAGGCTTTGCTGACGCCGACGATGCCCAACGACCGGCTGAACCCGCCCAACGCGGCACAACCGCTGCCAGGCAGCCGCTTGTTGCAGGCCTGATGCGTGTCGTAAAAATACGGACACCGCGTGCGCTGGAGCAGGTTGCCCGCCGTCGTGGCCTTGTTGCGCAACTGGCCGGAGGCCCCGGCCAGCAGCGCACGCGAGAGCAGCGCGTAATCCTTGCGCACCCGCCGGTCCGCGGCCAGATCCGTGTTGCGCACCAACGCACCGATGCGCAGGCCGCCGTCGTCGGTCGGCGAGACCGTATCCAGGTCGAGCCCGTTGACGTCGATCAGGTGGTCGGGCTCTTCCACGCCGATCTTCATGAGATCGAGCAGATTGGTGCCGCCGGCGATGAATTTCGCGTTGCGCGTGCGCGCGGCCGCGGCGGCCGCCTGCGCGGGCGACGTGGCGCGCTCATAGGTGAAGGGTTTCATGCGCCGGCTCCCGCGACCTCGGTGATCGCTTCGACGATGTTGGAATACGCGCCGCAACGGCAGAGGTTGCCGCTCATGCGTTCGCGCAGCTCGTCGCGGGTGAGCGACGCGCGAGCCTGGATATCCGCGGTGACGTGGCTGGGCACGTCGCGGCGGATCTCGTCGAGGGTGCCGACGGCGCTGCAGATCTGTCCCGGCGTGCAGTATCCGCACTGGTATCCGTCGTGCTTGACGAACGCCGCCTGCATCGGATGCATCCGCTCAGGCGTGCCGAGACCTTCGATCGTGGTGATCTTCGCGCCCTCGTGCATCACCGCAAGGGTGAGGCAGCTGTTGATGCGCCGGCCATCGACAAGCACCGTGCACGCGCCGCACTGGCCATGGTCGCAGCCCTTTTTCGTGCCGGTAAGGTGCATGTGCTCGCGAAGCGCGTCGAGCAGCGTGGTGCGCGTGTCCAGCACCAGGGCCTGCGGCGCGCCGTTGACCTCAAGCGACACCTTCGCGGTCACCGGCGCGCGTTCGTCGTCGGTCGTGGCGGCGCGCGCGATGAAAGGCGGTGCGGCGGCCAGCGTCGCCGAGGCCGCGCTGAGTTTGAGAAAGCCTCGGCGGGAAACCCGCAGATCATTGGTGTCCATGGCGTGACCTCGATGCCGTTGGGTGGTCGGGTAGGCGCCTTGGGAGAGTAACCAGAAACCCCCGCCGTCATGGTGTAGCTTTGATGAAGCCGCCGCGCACGCGCGGCACACGGAAACGACGATGACGGCACGACACGACGCCGTGCTCCTGGCGGCCGGCGGCAGCCGGCGCCTGGGCCACCCCAAGCAGATGCTCACCGTCGGGGGCGAAACCCTGCTGGTGCGCGCCGCGCGCCTGCTCGCCGCTACCGGACCCGGCCGGCTTGTGGTGGTGCTCGGCGCGCACGCCGACACACTGGCGTCCTGGCTCGACGAAGGCATCGTTCGGGTGAATCCCGACTGGCGTGACGGCATGGCCTCGTCGTTGCAGGTGGCGGCCCGCGCGCTGGACGACCGCGAGCAGCCCGTGCTGGTCGCGGTGGTCGACCAGCCCGCGCTCGATGCAATGCACCTCGCCCGCCTGCTCGCCGCCTACGACGGGCGACGCGACGTGGTCACGGCGTACGGCGACGCACGTGGCGTTCCCGCCGTCGTGCGCGCCTCGACCCTGCGACGCGCGCCATCGCTCCAGGGCGACCAGGGCCTGCGCGCGCTGTGGGCCGGCGAGTCGCCGCTGGCTGTGCGCGCGGACGCGCTGGAACGCGACATCGACACACCCGTTGATGTCGACATCGCGATGCGTGACGGCCTGCTCGACCCTGCGCGCGGCTGACTGACCATGGGGGTTCCGTGCACCCCCTCGGCATTCACGAGATTGAAACCTCGTTGCACAGCAAGTTCTAAGGTTGCGCTGGCATCGTAGGCGCACGACCTGGTCGGTCCAGGCGCCAGAGGTGCGTTATGACGAGGGCCCTACCCCTTACCCGGACATCCACCGCGGCACCCTCGCGCGCGCCGCAGCACGGGCGCCTCCAGGCCTGGCGGCGCCGCGCGGTACGCTGGTTGATAGGACGGCTGCTGCCGCCGACGGGTAACGAGGTGACAGCCGGCGCCCTGCCGCCTTCCGGCATCCAGCGCGTGCTCGTCTGCCGGCCCAACCATCGCCTGGGCAACACCGTGCTGATGACCCCGCTGATGGCGGAGCTGGAGCGTCTCTACCCGGGCGCGGAGGTCGACGTGCTCGGCGCCGGCGCCGCGCCTCGCGGCGTCTATGGCGGCTACGCCGCGCTGGGCGATCTCTTCCTCCTGGCGCCGAAGGCGGTTCGCCATCCGATCGCCACGGTGGCGACGATCCGCGCCCTGCGCAGGAAGCGCTACGACCTGGTGATCGACGCGGCGGCCGGTTCGTCCTCCGGCAAGCTGCTCGCCTCGCTGGCCACGGCGCGCTTTCGTCTCGGCGTCGACACGGCGGGCGATACGCTGCCCTTGCACCTGGCGGCCAGGCCCGTCCACGCGCTGCGCTGGGCCGCGGGCCGGGACATGGCGCGGCCGATGCCCCGCCTGGACCTGCGCCTGTCGGACACCGAGCGGTGCACCGGCCGGGCCACCCTTGAGCGCGTGCTGGCGGCCGCGCCGGGCGGCGACGCGCCGGTGCTGGCGATCTTTCCCAACGCGACGGGGGCCAAGCGCTACGACGAGGCCTGGTGGACCACGTTCCTCGCCGAGCTGACCTCGCATACCGGACCGTTGCGGATCGTCGAGCTGGTGGCCGCCGACGGCCGCTCGCGGGTGAATGACCGTTACCCCACCTATTTCACCAGCGACCTGCGCAAGCTGTCGGCCTTCATCGAGGCGGCAGGCATGTACATCAGTGCCGACTGCGGGGTGATGCACCTGGCAGGGGCGACGCAGGCCCTGACCCTTGGGCTATTCGGCACGACGGACGCACGCCGCTATGCGCCCTACGGCGGGATGAACCTGGCGATCCGCTCGGAGGACGGCAACGCGGCCGGGGCGGCGTTGCGGGCGGCCGAGGCGATCGGGCGATGGCGCGCGATGCGGTGAAGGGGCGCGATCCGGCGGCAGCCGGCACGGGGGTGACTAAGCCTGGCATAAGGTTCGGGAAAGCGTGCCGTAAGCGTACCCTCTTACGCTGCTGGCTCGTGCCAGCCTGAGGGCTTGCTTACCACACGAGGCCTGATTCCTTGGTATCCCAGACATCCCGGGCGCTCCGCCAGCGCTTCAAGCCCCTTGCCTGGTTCGGCGTGCTGTTCGTCGCCGTCGCGTTCCTTGTCCGCCTGATCCTGCTGGTCAAGACAGGCAAGGACGTCCCGCCCAATCCACTGCAGTGGCTCTATCTGTTCGGCGTCGGCCTGGGCTACGACCTCATCACCCTGCTCTACGTGGGGTGGCCGATGCTGCTGGTGCTGTGGCTGCTGCCGACGCGCGCGTATCTGTCCACCTGGGGACGGCGCATCTTCTTCGGCTTCGCCTTCGTGCTCGCGTTCGGCGTGCTCTACGTGGGCGCGGCAGAACTGGTCTTCTGGGGCGAGTTCGGCGCTCGTTTCAACTTTATCGCGGTGGACTACCTCGTCTATACCCACGAGGTGGTCGGCAACATCCGTGAGTCGTATCCGATCGTGACCTGGACGATCCTCCTGGTGCTGGCCACGCTGGCGGTGGTCTGGTTCAGCCGGCGCCGCATCCGCCCGCGCGACGATGGTTCGCGCTTCCTCGGCCGCACCGCCGTCGTGGGCGTCTGGCTCGCACTCACGGTCGCGGTGAGCTTCGCCTTCGACGCCTCGATGAAGGACCAGTCGCGCAACAACTACGTCAACGAGCTGGCAGGGGACGGCATCTATCAGTTCTTCGCCGCGTTCCGCGACAACCAGCTCGATTACGGCAAGTACTACCCGACCCTCCCGGACGCCGTGGCCTTCGGCCGCCTGCGCACCCTGCTCAAGACCCCGGACGCCACGTTCACCAGCAACGATCCGATGGACATCACCCGGCAGATCGCCAACACCGGGCCGGAGAAGAAGCTCAACGTGGTGCTGATCAGCGTCGAGAGCCTGTCCGGCGACTACGTCGAAGGCCTGGACGTCTCCAAACACCGTCACCTGACGCCCAACCTCGACGCCCTGGCCTCCAAGAGCCTGTTCTTCACCCAGCTCTACGCCAACGGCACACGCACCGTGCGCGGCCTCGAGGCTCTGGCACTGTCCGTGCCGCCCACCCCGGGCGAGTCGATCGTCAAGCGTCCCGACAACGAACACCTCTGGTCGCTGGCCGACGTGTTCAACGCGAAGGGCTACACCTCCGAGTTCGTCTACGGCGGCTACGGCTACTTCGACAACATGAACCACTTCTTTGCCAACAACGGCTACGACGCGGTCGACCGCAACGCCATCGATGCGAAGGACATCCACGCCGAGAACGTATGGGGCGTGGCGGACGAAGACCTGTACACGCTGGTCATCAAGCGCATGGACGACGCCTACGCCAAGGGCAAGCCGTATTTCGGCCACGTGATGACCACCTCGAACCATCGGCCGTTCACTTTCCCCGAAGGCCGCGTGTCGCTGCCCCAGGGCAGGCGCCCGGCCGCGGTGCAGTACACCGACTGGGCGATCGGCGACTTCCTCAAACGCGCCTCGACCAAGCCGTGGTTCGACGACACGGTGTTCATCATCACCGCCGACCACTGCGCCACCAGCGCGGGCAAGACCAGCCTGCCGCTCGACCGCTACCACATCCCCCTCTACATCTACTCGCCCAAGCACATCGCCCCGGCCCACGTCGACCGACTCATGAGCCAGATCGACATTCCGCCGACCCTGCTGGGCCTGCTCAACTTCAGCTACCCGTCGCGCTTCTACGGCTACGACCTGTTCAAGCTGGAGCCGGGCCGCGAGCGCGCCTTCGTGAGCACCTACCAGGAACTGGGCTACCTGCACGGCGACGTACTCGCCTCGCTGATTCCCCGCCAGCCGGTGAAGGAAATGATCCCGCAGCGGACCACGGGCGACGCCGAGCCGATGAACCGTCCCGACAAGGAAGACGCGGACGACGCCATCACCTACTACCAGACGGCCGCCTACCTGTTCACCCATGGCCTGATGCGGCACGCCACGCACTGAGCCGGCGGACGCCTGCGCGGTTTCGGCGATAAGCCAGGCCGTCGGCCGGGGGACGATCCGTTCGTGCCCCCGGCCTTGCCCGTGTTTCACGGCTGTCTTGCCTCTTCCCGCGGTACACGCCGCGGCACGCATGCCCGCCGGCGGCGGCGTGTGCTATAAATTCCCGCATCGCCTCCTATTTGTATGACAAATTCCATGCGATGCGGGATTCCGGCGCAACAGCCAAGAAGGGAAAGCGAATGGTGAAGCTGGCGACCGTGCGGAACCTGCACCATCAGGTCATCCAGGAGCTGGGCCGACTGATCGTCAGCGGCGAACTGGCGATCGGACAAAACCTGCCCCGCGAGGAAGTGCTGGCCGAACGCATGAACGTCAGTCGCACCGCCTTGCGCGAGGCGATGAAGGTGCTCTCGGCCAAGGGGCTGATCGAATCCCGGCAAAAGACCGGCACCCGCGTCCGCGAAGAGATGTACTGGAACCAGCTCGACGCCGACGTGCTCGCCTGGCGCTGCGAGTCGATGCCGACCGATGCGTTCGTCGAGAAACTGGTCGAGATGCGCGAGCTCATCGAGCCGGCAGCCGCGGCCGCCGCGGCGAAACGCCGGACGCCCGACCAACTGGCGCAGATCGAGGCCGCGTACCTCGCGATGGAAGCGGCCGAAGATCTCGACGCCTGGGCCATCGCCGACCTCGCCTTCCATGAAGCGGTGCTGCGCGCGACCAACAACGAGCTGATGTCGTCGCTGTTCTCGGTGATCGAAAGCGCGCTGGGCACCTACTTCGTGCTGTCGGCGCGCAATTCGGCGAACTTCAAGAACGCCCTGCCCCAGCACCACAAGGTCTACGAGGCGATCCGCCGTCGTCAGCCGGAAGTCGCCCGGCAGGGCATGATGAAGATGGTGGCCGATTCGCGCAGCAACCTGCGCCGCCAACGCACCCGTTGAGGCCATCGCCCCAACGGGTGGTTCCCCTTACGGGCTGACGCGATACATCATCGTGGCGTGCGGTGCGAGCGAGCCCTTGATGGTGCCGTCGCCCTGGCGATCGGTGTGCGCCCACAGGTCGCGCAGCGTGTAGCGGCCCGGGCTGAGGCCCAACTGCGCGGGGCTCACGTCGATGTCTTTCGCCGCGTCGGTCTCGTTGAACACGACCACCGCGTGCGACCCGCCCTGCAGCGGCTTGACGATGACGTGCACGCCGCCGGCGTCGCTCACCTGCTTGCCCTGCACGCCGAGCGGATCCTGGTTGACCGCGATCACGTCCTTATTGAGCAGGATCTTCAGCGCGTCGGGTTTGATCTTGCGCAGGTCGGTGCCGATCAGGAGCGGCGCGTTCATGATCGACCACAGGCTGAAGTGGCTGCGGTATTCCACGTCGGTCATGCCGCCGTTGCCTACCTCGAGCATGTCCGGGTCGTTCCAGTGCCCCATGCTGGCGTAGCCATCGAGCACGACGTTCTGTTTGAAGATCTTCAGCATCGAGGCGTAGTTGTCGCTGATGTCCCCGGTGGTGCGCCACGAACCGGCGTCGATGGGCGGCTTGCCCGCCCACAGCCACGGCTTGTTCTCGCCCCACTCGCACACGCTGAAGAAGATCGTTCGGCCACTGCCACGCAGGGCCTCGGCCATCGCCGCATAGCGCTGGGTGGCCTCGATTTTCTGGTTGTTGCAGTTGTCGTACTTGAGGTAGTCGACGTCCCACGCGGCGAACGAGGCGGCATCGTCCTTCTCGTGTCCCAGCCCCCCCGGGAACCCACGGTTTTCCTGCAACGGCTCGCACGTGGACGTGCCTGCGCTCGAATACAGGCCGAACTTGAGGCCTTTCGAATGAATGTAGGCCGCGAGCGCCTTGATGCCGCCAGGAAAGCGCTTGGGATTCGGTTGCAGGTGCCCGTCCTTGTCGCGTTGCCAGTTCGCCCAGCAATCGTCGATGTTGACGTACTGGTAACCGGCGTCCTTCAGACCGAGACTCACGAACTTGTCCGCGATACCGCGGATCATCGCCTCGTTGAACTCATCGCGGCAGTGCGTGGAGTTCCAGTTGTTGAATCCCATCTGCGGAAGCGGTCCGCTGCCGTCCGCCGCGCGCGCGGCGGGAATCGCCAGGCCCAGCATGCCCAGGAGCATGCCGAGCGCCGTGCCTCGCAGGAGGCTTGCCATGGAAATGTTCATCGATGCTCCCGGATCAGAAGGTGCCACGCACGCCAACGGTGTACTGCGTACCGTCTGCTTCGGCGTAAAGGAAACGGTTGCGATAGACCGAGTAGTCGTAGAGGTGTTCGTGGGTGAGGTTGGTGCCGGACACGAACACGGAAAGGTTCTTGTTGATCGCGTAGCTGGCACTGAGGTCGAGCTGGCCATACGACGTGCGCGTGGCCGGCTGGGCACCCGCCCCGTAGGAAATGCTCTCCAGGTAGGAGCCACGCCAGTTGTATGCCAGTCGCACCTGCACCGGTCCCTTCTCGTAATAAGCGCTGAGGTTGCCCGAGTTGCCGATGCCAGGCACCGCGAACGCGCCCGCGGTGGAGATCAGGCCCGGGCTGAGCGAGGTGCTGCTCGACACGTGCGTGTAGTTGAACGCCATGCCCAGGCCGTCGAACGGATCGGGCAGCACGTTCTTGAACTGATAGTTGAAGGTCAGTTCCTCGCCGTAGATCTTCGACGCGTTGAGATTCACCGGCTGGGTGAGCGTCCAGGTGAGCGGATTGCCGCTGGCCGAGTCGTTGAGGAAGGTGGTGGGCGTGCTCACCAGCGTGGTGAAGTTGCCGACTTTCTTGTGGAAGCCTTCGATCGCCACGTAGCTGGCGTCGTTGATGTACCACTCCAAGCCCATGTCGAAGTTGGTGGACGTGTAGGGCTGCAGCGCCGGGTTGCCGCGCGAGATCGTCAACGAATTGGGTCGCGTGCCGAAGCTGGTGTTGTAGTAGAGATTGCTCAGCTGCGGCGGCGTCAGCGTCTTGGAGTACGCGAAGCGGTAGATCAGGTTGTCGAGCAGGTTCCACTTGAAGTTCAGCGACGGCAACCACTTGTGATAGCCGCCATCGGCCGACTGGGCCTGGAGCCCACCGTAGGCTACCTGGCCGTTACTGGTGTCGTTCGGGTCGATGCGGTAGCTGATCGGCGGCTGGTTGATGGCCGTCGAGGTGGAGGTCACGTTGATGTAGCGCACGCCCAGGTCCAGCCCCCACGGCATGTTCCACAGCGTTCCTTCCAGTTCGGCCTTGGCGAAGACCTACTTCTGCTTCTCGGCCAC
>CAJYHU010000115.1 GCA_913774655.1 uncultured Luteibacter sp.
CAGCGCTGCACCGCCTTGGCGCCCCCCTTGCCGTCGACCGTGACGCGGATCAGGCCCATGCTGACGAGGCCGCTGATCAGGGCGCTGCCGTTCCACTGGGGGAAGAGGTGGCCCTTGTAGAACATGAGATTGCCTGGTGCGATGACCGGCACCCAGTAGATGACGGGTTTGACGAGGTCGGGACGCGTATCGGGACTGGGAACGGGCACGCCGTCGTAGTTGACGCCGTAGGAGACCAGCGGCCATCCGTAGTTCTTGCCCTTCTCGATCAGGTTCAGTTCGTCGCCGCCGCGTGGACCATGCTCCAGCTCCCAGAGCTGCCCGTTCGGCGCGAAGGCGAGGCCATAGGGCGTGCGGTGGCCGATCGACCAGGTTTCGGCCGGTGTGAGGTTGGGGCCGGGGAAGGTATACGTGCTCACGACCGGTGCCGTCTTCGCCGCTTCGGTGTCCTTGGCCGGATCGATCAGCGGAATGCTCCGGGCGCCTTCCTTGCCGGCCCACGGGTTGCCCGGCGCGGGTTTGCCGTCGAGGGTCAGGTGCAGGATCTTCCCCACGGGCTGGTCGGGATCCTGGGCGGGCGTGAAGCGCTGGCGGTCACCCACGGTGAGGAAAAGGGATTTGCCATCCGGTGCAAACGCGATCTGCGCGCCGGCCTGGCCACCCTTGCCGGTCGGCATCTGTTGCCAGAGCACCTTGAAGTCGTCCAGGCGGGCCTGGTCGCCGTCCAGCACGAGTTTTCCGCGCCCCATGGCGAGGCCGCCACCGTACTGCCCGGGCGCGACATAGGTAAGGTAGACGTTATGGTCGGTGGCGTAGTGGGGCGACAGGAACACACCCAGCATGCCGTTCTGGCCTTCGAAATAGACGGCCGGCACGCCCTTGACCTCCGTCTTGGCGCCCTCGGGCGTGACGAGCTGGAGGCGGCCGACCTTTTCGGTCACCAACATGCGGCTATCGGGGAGGAACGCGATGCGCCAGGGCAGTTCGAAACTCGCCACACGGGACACCTTGAAGGGCAGGTCCGGGTCCGGTTTCTGGTCGCCCGCATTGGTTTGTGCCTGGGCGGCGCTCGTGAGCAGGGTCGCCAGGAGAACGCCATGGCCTAGCTTCGTCGGGGTGCGCATCGTCTCGCCTCTGATTGACCGGGAGATATCGACCCGGAGAGTGGCTCCTGCCATGTGACGGCGACATCCACGCCCCCGGGCCGGTGGGTGCCTAGCCGTCGTTTTCGCTGGAGGCGGCGAGCGAAAAGGTGTCGTCGCCCTCGTCGACCACCAGCCGCATGACCATCGGGCGACAGCACACCTGGCAATCTTCGGTATAGGTCTGGCTACCGGCCGAGACGTCCACGGCAACCTCGATGGTTTCGCCGCAGTAGGGGCAGGCGATATCGGTAAATTCGGTCATGCGGGGAGTCTAGCGCAGGAGCGACCACCCCATCAGAGGTTCGAGGAGTAAAGCATCGCGACGATTTTCCAGCCGTCGGGCGTGCGCAGCATCTGCCAGGTTTCGGCGCCGCGATTGTCGACCTTGCCCGCGGCGACGAATTCGAAATCGAAATACACCGATGCCACGGTACCGTCGGTGTTGATACGCACGTTGTGGAAGCGCTCCTCGATCGGTTCGCTGGCCTGACTGACATAGGCTGCGAATGCATGCCAGGTACCCTGCTTATACGGTGGCGCCTCCGGGTGTTTCTCACGCACGTTCCGTAACGCCCCGGGGCCGAGCGCCGTGATCCAGGCGGTGCTGCCCGGCAGGAACATCCGACCGAGCGCGGCGCCGTCATGGGCCTTGATGGCGGCCTGGAAACGATCGACGACCGTCTGTATCTCGGCCCGGGACGTATCCTCGGCGAGGCATGGGGTGGACAGCGCGATGAACGCGAACGGCAGCAGCGGGGTGAGTTTCATGGCGGATGGCCGTGGGAGGGGAGGCCCAAGCACACCAGCCATCCCCGGTTGTCGCCAGTGAAAGGCGACCGTCCGTGCGTGTCGTGCGTTGAATCGCACCGGTATGAAGCTGCGATATTTCTCACATACGACGCGTCGTGTTACCCGGGCGTTTGGTAAACAAGTCTTGACGGCACAAGGCGTTATGAGCGTCTCGCTTGTCGCGGCCACAAACGCCCACCTAACGTCGCGCCTCAAGCGCGGGGCAGGATCGATAGTCGATGAAGCGGTGGTGGTGGCGGTCATGGGTGGGTCTCGCGGGTGCGTCGATGACGGGGTTGCCGGCCATGGCGGCTGAAGCCGCTCTGGAAAGCGCGCCATACCTCGAAACCCGCTATCGCTACAGCAACCTGCATTCGGACGCCAAGCCGTTACGCGGCCAGGCCCATACCGCGCGCCTCCAGGCCGGCTACCTGTGGGCGATCGGCGATGGCTGGAGCGCTTATGGCGAAGCGATCCGCACGTGGTCCTTGTTCGGCAAGCAATACGACGACGGATCGATCCGGATCACGCCGTATCCCGCCGAGGCCGACCCGGCCTCCACCGGCGTCACCAACGCCTGGGCCGATTACACCCGCGACGGCATCGCCGTGCGCATCGGCCGACAATACGTGAACCTCGACAACGGCCGGTTTTTCGCCAACAACGGCTGGCGGCAGAACCTGCAGTCGTTCGATGGCGTCCGCGTGCGATGGCACGCCGGGCAAGGCAGCACGCTGGACTATCACCGGTATGGCCGGGTCAATCGCACCGTGGGCGCCGATTTTCCCGATCGCAACCAGCGCCGCTGGAAGCTCGACGCCCACCTGCTGCACGCCACGCAGGCGCTACCGGTGGGCAAGCTCACCGCTTACGGCTATCTCGTGCGCAATGACACCGTGGCCGCGAACTCGGTGAAGACGCTGGGCATGCGTTTCACCGGTCGAAAGGCGCTCGCGCAGAACGGCCCCTCACTCGGCTGGACGGCCGAGATGGCTCGTCAATACGACTACGCCAACAACCCGGCCGATTTCACGCTGGGCTATCACCTAGTCGACGTGACGTTAGGCTATGCGCCGCTGTCGGCGCGTGCCGGCGAGGAAACGCTCGACGGCAACGGCCGCGAGGCGGTGAACGTGGCCTATGGCGCGGCGCGTGCGTTCAATGGGTGGGTCGTGGCGTTTCGTATTCCCAAGGCAGGCTTGCGCGAGCGTTACGTCGGCCTGCTCGGAAGCATGAACATGGGCGTGCCGATGCAGTGGCAGGTCACTTACCGGCACTTTCGTCCGGTGCGGGGCAGGGCGATGCTGGGCGATGAAGTCGACCTGGGCGTGTCGATGGCGATACGTCGGGGATTCTCGCTGGAATTCCAGTACGGCGACTATCGCGCCCACCGCCATGGGGTCGATGAGCGGAAATTCTGGGTGATCGCGGAATATCGATACGGGAAGGCGCCTGAATAGCTAGAGTCCGCGTCTGTCAGGTGAGCTCAGCTTGA
>CAJYHU010000116.1 GCA_913774655.1 uncultured Luteibacter sp.
CACCAGTAACCGTACGAACGGATAAGCCGCGGCGCGACCATCGCCGCCACCACCATCACCAGCTGCGCCACGATGATCGTGAGCGCGGTGAAGGCGCTGGGATCGCTGCTGCCGGTGGACACCACCGCCAGGCCGAACAACGGCAGCATGGCGGCGTTGCCCAGATGGAAAAGCAACAAGGCCACCGAGAGCAGGAGCAGCGGCTTGCACGTCACCAGCGTGCGGAAGCCCGAAGGCGCGTCGTCGGTATCGTCATCGTCCTCCAGGCCACGAGCCGCCCGATGATCGATCGCATCGGCGGGAATGCACACGACCGACGCCACCGCGAACACGCCGAAGATCGCGGCCACCGCGAACACGCCGCCAAAGCCGAATTTCCATCCGATGTAGCCCGATACCGCGGCACCGACCACGTTACCCGCGTGGTTGGCCACCTGGTTACGGCCGAACTGGCGATCGAAGCCGCGCGCCCGGGCCATGCCCAGCGTGATGCCTGTGATCGCCGGCACGATCAGGGCACCGGCGATGGCCGTGGCCACCTGGGAAAAGGCGACCATCGCGAACGAATGGGCGAACCACACGATGCAGGACGCCAGCACCGTAAAGATGCTCGATGCGATGATGGCCGCGCGCTTGTGGCGCGTCGCGTCGACCACGGCACCGGCGGGCGCGGTCACCGCGAGACCGGCGACACCCCCGAGGGTCATCACCGTGCCGATGCTCGAGGTGTTCCACCCGAGCGACTGCAGATAGACCCCCAGGAACGGACCGATGCCCGCCTGCACGTCCGCCACGAAGAAGTTCAGCGCCTCGAGCGGACGCCGACCTTTCATCGGCGTGTTCGCCCCCCCGCTCACCAGTGCCTCCCGTTCTTGTTCGGACCGAGCTGGCTGCCGAGCAGACCGTGGCGCGGCCAGGCCTCGATGGCATGCACATCGGTGCCGAGCCCGTGGCGTCCGGTGCGTGCCTCGGCGGGATGCGTCGCGACGCGGATGGCATCGTCGCCCACGGCGCCCTGACGGTCGGTGGCGGTGACCACGACCTCCAGCGGACGGGCCTGCGCGTCGACCGACACCGCGCACGCCCACACCGCCGGTTCACCCGGCACCGGGTGCATCGCCACCGCGTCGCCACCCCCGACGGATGCCGTCACGGCAGTCACATCGTCGCCCAGGACCTTCGCGCGGATCGTCATCCGTCCGTCCTTGAGCGGCTCGTGACGCGTGCGGCCAGTAACGAGGCGATGATCCGCCGGCTGGGTGATGGTGACGAACGGACGGTCATCGCCCAAGCGCCGGAAGCGCCAGCTCACCACGCCATCATCGACATGGATCACCGTATAGCCGGGCCGCCCGTCGTCTTCCTCGATCTGGCCCGTGGAACGTGTCGCCCCATAGATCACCCATCCGTCGTTGAGCAACTCGTTGTAATGCGTATGCCCCGTATCCACGAACGCGACGTTGGCATCGGCGAACGCGTGGGCAATCGCTTCACCACCCTGCTTCAGGTCGCCGGGATAGGCGTGCATGAAGACCACGGCGGGCTGCTCGGCGGCCTGTGAGCGGTGCAGTTCGTGCTGCAACCAACCCCACTGGGTATCGCCGAGCCGGAAGTCCGGGCCACCGGTGCCCGCGGAGACCACATCGAGGAAAAGGCACCGGTGGCCCTTCACGTCGACCGCCATGGGCAGGTGGTCCATGCCTAACTCGGTATAGAACGTATCCAGGCTCTTCGTTTCGAAGTCGTGGTCGCCCGGGATGGCGTGGAACGGCACGTTCAGTCGATCCAGCAGCGGACGCAGGCGCCGGTACTGCTCCTGCGTGGCGTGGTTGGCGTTGTCGCCCGGCAGGTAAACGAAATCCACCGCGCCTTCCGGCGCCCGGTTGACCGCCTCCACGATCGTTTCCAGGTGACCGACGCTGACGTAGTCGTCTTCGTCCGAGGCGTGCAGGTCACCGATATGAATCCAGGTCAACATCGACATGAGGGGTCTCCGGGAGGCGGGGCGTGGGGAAAGGCGCAGGGGACGGTACGGATCAGCGCGGCGGCGTCATCGGCGCCTGGCCCGCGGTCACCGGCGGCGGAGGCGGGGGCGGCGTGATGGCCTGTTCGCTCGACGGGGTCGTGCCGATGGACACCGCCTGCAACGCGCGTTGGCCGCCGTTGGCCACACCGAAGCCGCTGGCGCTGAACGATGCGCCCTTGACCAGCAGGTTCGGCTGGGCGAGGGCCGCGTGCGGTGGCACGCGAACCACGGTGCCGTCGGTCAACAGCACGCCGTTGGCTTCACCCCGCGGTCCGAATAGCACCTCGGCGACGCGCCCGGACGCTTTCATCGGTGCCAGCGCGGGGGGAGCGGCCGGCGGCACGGGCGCCGGGGCGTTGGCGAGCCAGTCGCGCGATCCCTCGCGGATGCTGTCCGGCACGATCACAGGGGCATCGGCAAGGCGCGAACCATGGATGCTCAACGTGGCATGCCGCTCGTTCGCGAGCGCGTTGCCGACCGGCGGCGGCACCGGCACCTGCGTGCCGTCGCCCAGGATGAGCGTGTCGACGTCGCCGTTCGGATTGGCGATGAAACGCTGCACCGTCTGCTCGACCTGCACCGGCGCACCGGGACCCGGTGGCGCGGGCGGCGGCGGGGGAAGATCCTGGGCGTGGGCCGCGGCGGCGGTCAGGGATGCTGCGCACAGGCAGGCAAGGATGCGACGCATGGCACTCTCCGTTCTCTGCGGGAACATTCCGCATGGAGGTGAGAGCAGGTTCCGTGCCAACGGCAAAATGGCCGTATCAGGCGGTTTTCGGCGTCGTCTTCGCTTGCGGGTGTCCTGCAAAGGGACACCTCGGTGTCGTCGGAAGGGACATCACTCCAGACCGTAGTCGGCCATCTTCCGGTACAACAACTGGCGCCGGATGCCGAGACGCCGCGCCGCCTCGGCCCGGTTGCCCTGCGCCACGTCGAGCGCGTCGCGAATCATCCGCCGCGCGAGCGCTTCGACAG
>CAJYHU010000117.1 GCA_913774655.1 uncultured Luteibacter sp.
ACGGACACGATGCCGCCGCTCACGGCACCCACCTCGACGTGGCGGGCCGCGCACCCGGGCGAGCGAGCACCAGATGCGACACGCCGATGGAGCGCTCCAGGAAGCCGCCTTCGCAGTAAGCGAGGTAGAACTCCCACAGGCGGGCAAAGCGCGCGTCGAAGCCCTGGCGATGCACATCGTCGAGCCGGGCGAGGAAACGCTCGCGCCACGCGTGCAGCGTGCGCGCGTAGGAAAGGCCGAAATCTTCCAGGTGTACGAGAGCCAGGTCGCCGGCACGCGTCTTCGCCTGGAGCATGGCGCTCACCGACGGTATGAAGCTGCCGGGAAATACGTAGCGCTTGATGAAATCGACCGAGTCCAGCGCCTGGGCGTAGCGGTGGTCTTCGATGGTGATCGCCTGCACGAGCGCCATGCCCTCCGGCGTCAACAGGTGGCCGATCTTGGCGAAGTAGGTTTCCATGTACGTCGCGCCGATGGCTTCGATCATCTCGATCGACACGACGCGGTCGAAGGTGCCGTCGACGTCACGGTAGTCCTGTTGGAGCACGGTAATCCGTTCGGCCAGGCCCGCCTGCTCTACGCGGTCGCGCGCCAGTCGATACTGCTCGGCGGAGATGGTGGTGGTGGTCACGTGACAGCCGTAGCGGGCGGCCGCGTGCAGGGCGAAGCCGCCCCATCCGGTGCCGATCTCCATGACGCGCAGGCCGGGGCGCAGCGCCAGCTTCTGGCAGATGGTGTCGAGCTTGCGGGTGGACGCCGCTTCGAGGGTGTCGGTCTCGTTGGTCCACAGCGCGGAGGAGTACATCAGGTCGTCGGAAAGAAACAGCCCGAAGAAATCATTGCCCAGATCGTAGTGCGCGGCGATGTTGCGCCGGCTGCCCGCGCGGGTGTTTTCGCGCAGCGCGTGCCAGGCGCGCATCGCCATGCCGCCCCAGCGGGCGAGGCCGGTTTCCATGCCGTCGAGCAGGTCCCGATTGCGTACGAGCAGGCGCACGAGCCCCACGAGGTCGTTGCCGTGCCAGTAGCCTTCGATGAAAGCCTCGGCGGCACCGACGCTGCCGTTCATCGCCGCCAGGCGATAGAACCGCGTGTCGGTCACGTCGATGTGCACGTCCAGGCCGTGGCCCGACGCATCGGCCTGGCCCAGTTCCTCGGTGCCCCAGGCGTCGCTGACCACGATGCGCCCATGCCTCAGGCCGGCGAGCGTATTCAGAAGCTGCTGCCGGAGCAGGCGGTCCAGGGCGGACGCACCGGCGGCGCGGGCCGCCAGCGGCGTGTTCTTGATGAGTTCGTTCATGGCGCGTCTCCGGGCGTGCTGCCGTGGCGTGCGTCGGTAAGGGAAGCCAGGCCGGGGTGGTCGTGGACGGGCGTGCGTTTGAGCCACAGGCGAAGCGCCTGCCAGTGGATGGCGCCCATCACCTGGGCGGTCATCAACGGGTAGCGCCAGAGCACGCGGGCAAGCGAGGCGGCGTTCAGGGGGCGACGATCGAGGGCGAGGTCGGCGTCGAATTCGCAGGCATCACCCCGATGCACCTTCATGTGCACGCGCAGGTCGTCGGCCGGCGCCGTGAAGCGCCAGTCGTAGGCGCGCTCCATGGCCATGAACGGCGACACATGGAAGGCCTTGTCGAAGTGCCAGGCCATCGCGCGGCCGTGGCGCGCGGCGCGGTCGACCGGCAGCACGTAGGCGTGGCGCTCACCCCACGGCGTATTGGTGATTTCCGCCACGATCGTATCCAGCGTCGTGCGGTCTTCGCCGTAGCAGTAGTAGAACGTCACCGGGTTAAATACGTAACCGCCGTAGCGAAGGTGCGACAGCATGCGGATGGGGCCGCGAGGGCGGTGCCCCGTTCGGGCGTGCACGCGCCGCCTCACCGCTTCGTCCAGCGGCAGGTCGTCCGGTCCCAGGTAATCGGCGCGCCGCCACTGCGCGAGGTTGCGCCGCTCGATCGACCAGAACCAGCGGTCGCGGAAGACATCCTCCAGTTCGCCCAGGTCGAGATACACCTGTGCCATGCGATAGGTGAACGCATGTTCCCGGGGCAGATGGCGCCGATGCGTCACGCGCCCTTCGTAGATGGCGCTGGCGAGGGCGGTCACGCGGTGTTCCTCGCGCACACGCGGCGAATGCCGTTGACGACATCCATCGCGCTGCGCATGCCGTCTTCGTGGAATCCCCAGCCCCAGTAGGCGCCGGCGAACCAGTAGCGATTCACCCCCTGGATATCGCCCTTGCGCGACTGCGCGCGTACGGTCGCCGCGGTGTAGACCGGGTGGGCGTAGGTCATCCGTCGCAGGATGCGGGCCGGGTCGATGCGCCCGGTCTGGTTGAGGCTAACAATGAAGGGACGCGGCGACTCGATACGCTGCAACAGGTTCATGTAATAGCTGACGGTGCATGCCTCGCCGGGCGCGGCGGGCAGCAGCGCGTTCCACGCCGCCCAGGCCTTGCGATGGCTGGGCAGCACGCTGGCATCGGTGTGCAGCACCGTGTCGTTGACCTGGTAGGGAATCGCGCCCAGCACGGTCCGTTCCGCGTTCGAGGCGTCATCGAGCAGGGAAAGGGCCTGGTCGCTGTGGCAGGCAAAGATCACCTGGTCGAAGCGCTCCGTGCCGTGCGACGACACCAGCGCCACGCCGTCCGCGTCGCGGCGCACCGAGCGCACGGGGCTGGACAGCCGTTCGGTGACCCGCCAGCGGGTGCGCATGGCCTCGATGTACGTACGCGAGCCACCGCGCACCACCTGCCATTGCGGCCTGTCGTTAACCTGGAGCATCTGGTGGTTGGCCATGAAGCGCACGAGGTATTGCACGGGAAACTTGAGGATGCTTTCGGGCGGCGACGACCACAGTGCCGATGCCATCGGCACGAGGTGCTCGTCGCGGAACGCCGCGCCGTAACCGTGCCGCGCCAGATAGTCGCCCAGGCTGGGGCCCGCGTCGGCGAGATCGAGAACCGACGGGGCTTCGCGGTAGAAGCGCATGAGGTCGCGCACCATGCCGATGAAGCGCGGCGACAGCAGGTTTCGTCGTTGGCAGAACAGCGTGTCGAGAGTGGTTGCGTTGTATTCGAGGCCGGTGGCCTCGTTACGCACCGAGAAGCTCATCGTGGTCGGCTGCGAGGCG
>CAJYHU010000118.1 GCA_913774655.1 uncultured Luteibacter sp.
CCGATGCGATCGGCGTGCGCTACTTCACCCTGACCTCCGACACCGTGCGTTCCGTGGGAGTGTGACCATGCTGCTCCACGTCACCCACGAAACGCGCTACGACTACTCGCCGCCGGTCGAGACGGCCCAGCACATGGCCCACCTCAAGCCGCTCACGCGGGCCAGCCAGCGCCTGGTGAACCACCGCCTGGCGGTGGACCCCGAACCGGCGCAGCGCAGCGAATCGGTCGACGTGTACGGCAACACGCGCGCCTTCTTCGCCCTGGAATCGACGCACGACCAGTTGGTGGTGACGGCCGAGAGCCTGGTCGAAACCAGCGCGCCCCGGCTCGCCCCTGACGCCGCACCCGAACTGCCGTGGGAAACCGTACGCGAGCGCTTCCGCTACCGCAAGGGCGTGCACGACGACCCGGCCTCGGAATTCGTGTTCCCCTCGCGCTACGTGCCGCTGCATGACGACTTCCTCGCCTACGCACGCCAGAGCTTTACGCCCGGCCGGGCGATCTTCGAAGCGGCCATGGACCTCACCCTGCGCATGTACCGCGACTTCGACTACGACAGCGGCAGCACCGAGATCAACACGCCGGCGGTGGAGGCCCTGGCGCAGCGCCGCGGCGTGTGCCAGGACTTCGCGCACATCATGATCGCCTGCTGCCGCGGCCTGGGCCTGCCCGCGCGCTACGTCAGCGGCTATTTGCTCACTCAGCCGCCGCCCGGCCAGCCGCGCCTGGTCGGTGCCGACGCCTCGCACGCCTGGGTCGAGGTCTACCTGCCCGGCCGCGCGGCCGAGGACGGCGACGAAGACGACGAAGCCGCAGCCGTCACCGAGGGCGACTGGGCCGGCTTCGATCCCACCAACGGCCGCCAGCCCGGCGAGGACTACGTCGTGCTGGCCATCGGCCGCGATTACGCCGACGTCTCGCCCATGCGCGGCGTGCTGCACGGCGGCGCGCGTCACGTGCTGGACGTGGGCGTCACGGTGCGGCCTTACGATGAGCTGGCCGAGGCCGGGCCGCCTGCTGCGGCCTGACGGTCCTCTGCTATCGAAAAGATAGCTGCTCGCGCAATACCGGCGGGCGCTTCCGGTCCATTTCATTCACCTACCTGCCAGGAGAACTTTCCATGAGCGTTCAAGACAAGCTCGCCCAGCTCGGCATCGAGCTGCCGCCCGTGTCGGTCCCCGCGGCCGCCTACGTGCCTTTCGTGCGCACCGGCAACCTCGTCTTCCTCTCCGGGCACATCGCCCGCAAGGACGGCAAGCCCTGGGTGGGCCAGCTCGGCGTGAACATGGGCACCGAAGAAGGCAAGACCGCTGCCCGCGCCATCGCCATCGACCTGCTCGGCACGCTGAAGGCGGCCGTGGGCGACCTGGACAAGATCACCCGCATCGTCAAGGTGATGAGCCTGGTCAATTCGGCATCCACCTTCACCGAGCAGCACCTGGTCACCAACGGCGCCAGCGAGCTCTTCGCCGAGGTCTTCGGCGACAAGGGCGCGCATGCACGCAGCGCCTTCGGCGTGGCGCAGATCCCGATGGGCGCCTGCGTCGAGATCGAGCTAATCGCAGAAGTGGCATGAGCGAGCCGGTCACGCGCGTCGCCCTCGTCACGGCCGGCGGCAGCGGCATGGGAGCGGCCGCGGCACGCGCGCTGCATGCCGCCGGCTTCCAGGTCGCGGTGCTGTCCTCCTCGGGCAAGGGCGAAGCCCTGGCCAAGGACCTGGGTGGCGTCGGCGTCACCGGCTCGAACCGCGAGGACGCCGACGTGCAGCGCCTGGTCGACGCCGCGATGGGCTGCTGGGGCCGCATCGACGCGGTGGTCAACAGCGCCGGCCACGGCCCCAAGGGCGAGCTGCTCGCCATCAGCGACGCCGACTGGCATCTCGGCATGGAGTTCTACCTGATGAACGTGGTGCGCATCGCGCGTCGGGTCACGCCGATCATGCAGGCGCAGAAGTCGGGCGCCATCGTCAACATCTCCACCTACGCCACCTTCGAGCCCGAGGCGGCCTTTCCCACCTCGGGCGTGTTCCGCGCGGGCCTGGCGTCCTTCGCCAAGCTGTACGCCGACCGCTACGCGGCCGACAACATCCGCATGAACAACGTGCTGCCGGGCTTCATCGACAGCCTGCCCGAGAAGGACGAGCGCCGCGTGCGCATCCCGATGGGCCGCTACGGCAGCTCGGCCGAGGTCGGCGAGCTGATCGCCTTTCTCGCTTCCGACAAGGCGGGGTACATCACGGGGCAGAACATCCGCATCGACGGCGGGATCACGCGCTCGGTGTGATTTCTCGGGCGCACGTCGACCCGGGGGCGGCGCAGGCCGCCCGTGCGCCTGTCGCGGCATCCAGCGCATCCTGCGACTGAAGGCCCGAACAACGGCGGTACATAGAATTTGAACAATCCGTCCGCAGCACCCCACGCCCATGAGATCGAACGCAAAGCGCGCCAGCATCAAGGACGTCGCGGCGTCCGCCGGTGTGTCGCTGGGCAGCGTGTCGCGGGTGATCAACATGGCCCCGAACGTGAGCCCCGTGGTGCGCGAGCGCGTCGAGCGCGCCATGCGCGAGCTCGACTACACGCCGGACCAGGCCGCACAGGCCCTGCGCTCGCGCAGCTCGCGCACGGTCGGCTGCATGTTCACCGACGTGGCCAACCCCCTGTATGCGCGGCTCTACCAAACCTTCGAGACCAAGCTGCGCAAGGCCGGGTACATGGTCCTGCTGGCGAACAGCCTGAACGACCTGCAGCGCGAACTCGAGATCCTGTCGATGTTCCAGAGCCGTCGCATGGACGGCGCCATCATCGCGCCCGGCCACGAACGAGATCCCCTGCTGCTGCAAGCCGTCGAGAAACTGGGGTTGCCGGTGGTCGTGCTCGACCGCGACATGGACGTGCCGCACGACCGCGTGCTCTTCGACCATCCGCGCGGCGTGAAGGAAGCGGTGCTGCATCTGGCACACCTTCAGCACCGCGACGTGGGCCTGCTCATCGCCGACATGCCGAACCGGCCGATGCGCCGGCGCCTCGAAGGCTTCAAATCGGGCCTCAAGGCGGCCGGACTCACGTTCCGCCCCGAGCTGGTCGTCCGGCTGGCCGCCTCGACCGGCCCCGCCTTCGACGAAGTCACGCGCCTGCTGCTGTCGGCGCAGCCCCCCACGGCCCTGGTCACCTTGGGCACCAGCGTCCTGGCCGATGCGCTGAACGCCGTCGCGGCGCTGGGACTGAAGACGCCGGATGACGTGTCCATCGTGAGCCTGGGCGATCCCGACTTCGCACGCCACCACCGCCCATCGATCACCAGCCTGGCCATCGACCATGAAGTCGCTGCGGAAGCCGGCGTGACCATGCTTCTTGAGCGCATGCGCGGAACGGCACCGGCGCAGCCGCGCGAAGCGATCGCGCCGGCGCACTTCGTCGCGCGAGAGTCGACCGGCCTGGCGCCGGGCACGCATCGGCGCACCCCCAAGAAGCAGAGCTGACCGCGCACCGCGCGAGCATGCGGGTCGCCCCGGCGATCGGCGTTCAACCCTCTCATACACCTCTTGGTGAAACGATTCACCCCAGGAGAAACACCCTTCTGGTGCAAAGGAGCGCGGCCTACTCTCCCACCCATTCGGCCACCCGGCCCTCCTTGTCCGAGACATCCGTGAACCCCATCGCCTCCCCCTCCTCCAGCCCGGCCGACCACTCTGAACCCGCCAGCAGCAGCCTAGAAGGCCGCGTTGCCATCGTGACCGGCGCGGGCTCTCGCACGGCCGACATCGGCAACGGCCGCGCGGCCGCCATCCTGCTGGCACGCCGTGGAGCGCGCGTGCTGCTGCTCGACATCGAGCTCGACGCCGCACGCGCCACCGAACAGACCATCACCGCCGAGGGTGGGCAGGCCATGGCACTCGCCTGCGACGTGTCGCAGGCCGAGGCCTGCCGCGAGGCCGTGCAAGCCGCCGTACGCGCCTGGGGCCGCGTGGACATCCTCGTCAACAACGTGGGCATCGGCGGGCCGGCCGGCAACGCCGTCGACCTCGACGAGCAGGAATGGGACCGCGCACTGCGCATCAACGTCACCTCGATGATGCTGATGGCCAAGCACGCCATCCCCGAGATGCGCAAGGTCGGCCGGGGCGCCATCGTCAACATCGCGTCGGTGGCCGGACTCATGGGCGGAACGCCCGCGCTGCTTTATCCCACTTCCAAGGGCGCGGTGGTCAACATGACGCGTGCCATGGCCGCGCACCACGGAACCGAAGGCATCCGGGTGAACTGCGTGGCGCCCGGCATGGTCTACACGCCCATGGTGGCCGGCCGCATGACGCCGGAGGTGCGCGAGGAGCGCCGCAAGCGATCGCTGCTGCAGACCGAGGGCTCGGGCTGGGACGTCGGGCATGCCGTCGCCTACCTGGCCAGCGACGAAGCGCGCTGGGTCACGGGCGTGGTGCTTCCGGTGGACGCGGGCGCCACGGCGGGCAAGGCCCCGTCGCCGGGCCTGACGCCCGACAAGGCGGAAGCGAAAGCGGGCTGACCCCTCCGAGCAAGACACCATGCCTCGCATTCCCCTTCTCCCGGAGCATCCCGCGGACCCTGCAGCCGGCGCCCTCTTCGACCAGGTGCGCCAGGCGCGCGGAGCGGACTTTCCCATGCCGCACCTCTATCGCGTGCTCGGCACCGCGCCGGCGATGTTTCGCGGCTGGCTCGATTTCGCGTGGCCATTGCGCCTGAACGCCCAAACCCCCCGTCCGCTGCGCGAACTGATGATCCTGCGCGGCGCACAGATCGCCGGAACCGCCTACGAGTGGGCCCATCACGTGCCGATGGCCCTCCAGGCGGGCGTGAGCGATGCGCAGATCGACGCGCTCTCGACATGGCAGACGTCGACGCTCTTCGACACCCGCGAGCGCGCCCTGCTGCAACTGGCCGAAGAGGTCACTCGCGGACCCGCCGCATCGGCCGACACCGTGACGCAGCT
>CAJYHU010000119.1 GCA_913774655.1 uncultured Luteibacter sp.
TCGGGATCCACCGACGCGATCATCCTCACCAAGACCAATGCCCGCTCGCCGATCCACCGGCCGGGCTACATGGACTACATCGGCGTGCTGCGTTTCGACGATGCCGGCCGCCCGGTGGCCGAGCAGCGTTTCCTCGGCCTGTTCTCGTCCAACGCGTACATGGCCCACCCGCAGCAGGTGCCGCTGGTGCGCGACAAGTGCGAGGCGGTGATGGCCCGCTCGGGCCTCAAGCGCGACTCCTACTCGGGCAAGTCGCTGCGTCACATCCTCGACACGCTGCCGCGCGACGAGCTGTTCCAGTGCAGCACCGACGAACTCTACGCGCTGTCGATCGGCCTGCTCGAACTGGCCCAGCGCACGCGCACGCGCCTGTTCATCCGCCGCGACAGCTACGGCCGGTTCTTCTCCTGCCTGGTGTACATCCCGCGCGACCGCTTCAACACCTCGGTACGCGAGCGCGTCGAGGGCGTGCTGCGCGAGGCCTTCCACGGTGAGCACGTGGACTCCGCCGTGCTGATGGGCGAGGCCGCGCTGGTCCGCCTGCACGTGGTGGTTCGCCCGCGCATCGGCGACCATCCGGTGTACGACGCCGTGGCGATGGAGGCGCAGATCGCGTCGATCGCGCGCAATTGGTACGACGAACTGCGTGACCGGCTCATCGCCTCGATGGGCGAGCAGCAGGGCATCATCCTGGCCAACCGCTACGGCAAGGCGCTGCCCGCCGGCTACGTCGACGAGGTGTCGCCCCAGGTGGCCGCCGCCGACGTGGCCTCGCTGGCCGGCCTCGACGGCCCGGACGCCGTCAGCATGTCGTTCTACCACCCGCCGCACCGTCCGGAAGAACTGCGCTTCAAGATCTACCGCTCGGGCGCGGACATCGCGTTGTCCGAAGTGCTGCCCCAGCTGGAGAACCTCGGACTGCGCGTGCTCACTGAGCACATGTACGAGATGAAGCTGGCCGACGGCTCGCTCTACATCCAGGATTTCGAAGTGCAGCCGGTCGGCCGCCTCGCGTTCGAGGTGGAGCAGGTGGGCACGCTGTTCGAAGACGCCTTCGAACAGATCTGGCGTGGCAACGCCGAAAACGACGGCTTCAACCGCCTCGTGCTCGGGGCGAAGCTCGACTGGCGCCAGGTCGCCGTGCTCCGCGGCTATTGCAAATACCTGCTGCAGACGGGCGTGGCCTTCTCCCAGGCCTACATGGAAGACGCGCTCAACCGTTACCCGGCGATCGCCGGCCTCATCATCGAACTGTTCAACGCGCGCTTCGACCCACGCCGTGAAACGCTCGACGAGAAGCAGCAGGCCTACGCCGAAGGCATGCTCGCGCACGAGATGCATGCACTCATCGACGCCGAGACACTGGCCGCCCATCCGGGCCTGATCGACAACGTGCTCGGCGCCCTGTCGCGCCCGCGCGCCGAGCAGGTCACCGTGGTCGAAGAGGCGATCAACACGCTGCTCGACAACGTCGCCAGCCTCGACGAAGACCGCATCCTGCGCAGCTTCATCGCGCTGGTGCACGCGACCCTGCGTACCAGCTTCTTCCAGGCGTGGGACGGCGCCTACCGCTCGTACGTGAGCTTCAAGTTCGATTCGCACAAGGTGCCCGACCTCGCCAAGCCGGTGCCGTTCCGCGAAATCTTCGTCTACGCGCCGCGCGTGGAAGGCATCCACCTGCGCTTCGGGCCCGTCGCCCGCGGCGGCCTGCGCTGGTCCGACCGCCGCGAGGATTTCCGCACCGAGGTCCTGGGCCTGGTCAAGGCGCAGATGGTGAAGAACACGGTCATCGTGCCGGTCGGCTCGAAGGGCGGCTTCTTCGTCAAGCGCCCGCCGGTGGGCGGCGACCGCGACGCGCAGCTGGCCGAGGGCATCGCCTGCTACCGCATGTTCATCAACGGCCTGCTCGACATCACCGACAACCTTGTCGAGGGCAAGGTGGTGCCGCCGCACGACGTGGTGCGCCACGATAACGACGATCCCTACCTCGTGGTGGCGGCCGACAAGGGCACGGCCACGTTCTCGGACATCGCCAACGCGATCTCCACCGAACACGGCTTCTGGCTCGACGACGCCTTCGCCTCGGGCGGTTCCAACGGTTACGACCACAAGGGCATGGGCATCACGGCGAAGGGCGCCTGGGAGTCGGTCAAGCGCCACTTCCGCGCACTGGGCCGCGACTGCCAGACCCAGGACTTCACCACGGTCGGCATCGGCGACATGTCCGGCGACGTGTTCGGCAACGGCATGCTGCTTTCCGAGCACATCCTCCTGCTGGCCGCGTTCGACCATCGGCACATCTTCCTCGACCCGACGCCCGACGCGGCGACGAGCTTCGCCGAGCGCCAGCGCATGTTCGCGCTGCCGCGTTCATCGTGGGACGACTACGATAAGTCGCTGATCTCTGCCGGTGGCGGCGTGTATCCGCGCAGCGCCAAGTCCATTCCCGTGTCGCCGCAGGTACGCGCCGCGCTGGGCATCCGTTCCGAGGCCACGCACATGGCGCCGAACGACCTGCTTTCGGCCATCCTCAAGGCACCGGTCGACCTGCTCTGGAACGGCGGCATCGGCACCTACGTGAAGGCCTCCAGCGAAACCCACGCCGACGTGGGCGACCGCGCCAACAATGGCCTGCGCGTCAACGGCAACGAACTGCGCTGCAAGGTGATCGGCGAGGGCGGCAACCTCGGCATGACCCAAAAGGGCCGCATCGAAGCGGGCCAGGCGGGTGTGCTGATGAACACCGATTTCATCGACAACTCCGCTGGCGTGGACACCTCCGACCATGAGGTGAACATCAAGATCCTGCTCAACGACGCCGTGCAGCGCGGTGAGCTGACCTTCGAGGGCCGCAACCGCCAGTTGGCCGAGATGACCGACGAAGTCGGCCGTCTCGTGCTGTGGGACAACTATCGCCAGAACCAGGCGATCACTCTGATGGAACACCAGTCGGTGCGCCGCCTGGGTTCGATGGCCCACTTCATCAGCACCCTGGAGGCCGAAGGCCTGCTCGATCGTCAGGTCGAGTCGCTGCCCACGCCGGCCGAACTGGCCGAGCGCAAGCAGAAGGGCCAGGGCCTGACCCGCGCCGAACTGTCGGTGCTGTTGTCGTACGACAAGATCCGCCTGTTCCAGCAGTTGCTGGAGTCGGACGTGCCGGAAGACCCCTACCTGTCGCGCGAGCTGGTGCGTTATTTCCCCGTGCCGTTGCACGAGAAGTACGCCGAGCACATGCAGCGCCACCGCCTCAAGCGCGAGATCATCGCCACCGCGGTGACGAACTCGACGATCAACCGCATGGGCGCCACCTTCATGATGCGCATGCAGGAAGACACGGGGCCGGGCCCGGCGGCGATCGCCAAGGCCTACACCGCCGCCCGTGAGATCCTCGACGCGCGCGAGCTGTGGGCGGCGATCGAGGCCCTCGACGGCACGGTGGCCGAAGACACCCAGATCGACGCGATCCTGCAGATCTGGTCGTTGCTGCGTCACCTCACGCGCTGGCTGCTCAACCGTCCGGGCGGCACGCTCGACATCGCGGCCAACGTCGACCGTTACGCGGCCGAGGTGACGGTGTTGCGCCAGGCGTTGCCCGGGGCCCTTACGGACACGGGCCGGGGCGACTTCGCCGCCAGCCAGGAGAAATGGGAAGGCCTCGGCGTGCCCGAGACCCTGGCCGTGCGCCTGGCCCGCATCCCGGTGCTGCGTGCCGCGCTGGACATGGTCGAGGTCTCGCGGCAAAGCGGCAAGCCCATGGCCGTGGTCGCGCCGGTGTTCTACGAACTGGCCGAAGCGCTCGACCTGGAGTGGCTGCGGGGCCAGATCGAGGCCCTGCCGGTGGAAGGCGCGTGGCACGCGCAGGCCCGCGGTTCGCTGCTGGACGAGCTCAACGCCCAGCATCGCGCCCTGGCCCTGCAGGTGCTGACCGTGGCGGGTGACCGCACCGACGTCTCGCCCGTGCAGGCGTGGCTGGAGCGGGACGACGCCACGCTCAAGTACACCCGGGCGATGCTGGCCGAGATCCTCACCCAGAACGCGGACTACCCGATCGCCTCGGTCGCCGTCCGCCGCCTGGCCCAGCTGGCGCAGATTCCGGTCTGACGCGTGTCGCGGGAGCGCGCCCGGCGCGCTCCCGCGATTTTCTCCCGGCGCGGTTTAGGGCTAAGCTCCGTGCTCGACCCACCTCGCCATCGCCCATGCGCCTAGCCTTCGTCGCCAGTGAAACCGAAGTCGCCCAACGCGCCCGAGAGGAGCTGGACCGGCGCTATGGCGGTGTCGAGCCGGCCGACGCCGAAATCATCGTCTCGCTGGGTGGCGACGGCTTCATGCTGCGCACGCTGCATGCCTACCGTACGCTGGGCGTGCCGTTCTATGGCATGAAACTGGGTCACATCGGCTTTCTGATGAACCGCCACGAGATCGACGGTCTCCACGAGCGCGTTTCCCGGGCCCATCCCGCCGTGTTGCATCCGCTGGAAATGCACTGCACCTGCCGCGACGGCATGGAACATCGCGCCATCGCGTTCAACGAAGTGGCGATGCTCCGGCAGAGCAACCAGGCGGCGCACCTGCAGGTGCGGCTCAACGGCGAGGTGAAGCTGGACGAACTCGTCTGCGACGGCATCCTGCTCAGCACCCCGGCCGGCTCCACCGCCTACAACCTCTCCGCCCACGGTCCGATCCTGCCGCTGGAGGCCAACGTGCTGGCGCTCACGCCGATCAGTCCGTTCCGTCCCCGCCGCTGGCGCGGCGCCATCCTGCCACACGCCACCCGGGTGGCCTTCGAAACGCGCGATCCGAACAAGCGACCGATCAGCGCGACGGCCGATTTCCACGAGGTGCGCGACGTGCAGACGGTGGAGATCCGTCAGTCGCGGCGCAATTCGGTGCGTCTGCTGTTCGACCCGGAGCACAACCTGCAACAGCGGATCCTCGACGAGCAGTTCGCGCCGTAGCTGCTCGCGGGCGCCGCTGGCGCGTCGACGATGTACGATGGGCGTCGCATGCCTTTCGCGGACCGCCCCATGACCACGCCTGAGTCCAACGCCCACGCCGCGTCCTCCGTCGGCGACAACCGCCTTGTCGTCGCCATCTCGTCGCGGGCGCTGTTCGACATGGAAAACAGCCACGAGTTGTTCGAGCGCGACGGGCTCGACGCCTATCGCGCCTACCAGATCGAACACGAGAACGAACTGCTCAAGCCGGGCGTGGCGTTTCCGCTGGTGCAGAAACTGCTGGGACTGAACAAGTTGTCAGCGGACGTGCCGGCGGTGGAGGTGATCCTGCTGTCGCGCAATTCGGGCGACACCGGGTTACGCATCTTCAACGCGATCCAGCACTACCAGCTGGGCATCTCGCGCGCCGCCTTCACCAGCGGCGCCCCCACCTCTGATTACATCGCTCCCTTCAAGGCCGATCTCTTCCTCTCGGCCAACGCCGAAGACGTGGGACGCGCCCTACGGGCGGGCGTGGCGGCGGCCACCATCCTGCCCTCGACGGCACCGCCGCGCTCCACCGAGCAACTGCGCATCGCCTTCGACGGCGACGCGGTGATCTTCGGCGACGAGGGCGAGCGGGTGTCGAAAGAGCAGGGGCTGGACGCCTTCCACCGCAACGAATCCGAACTGTGGGCCGAACCGCTGTCGGGCGGCCCCTTCCGCGGGTTCCTTTCGGCGCTGCATCGCCTGCAGGCCGCGTTTCCCGCGGAGACCGCGCCGATCCGCACCGCGCTGGTCACGGCGCGCTCCGCGCCGGCGCACAAGCGGGTGATCCTCACGCTGCGCCGCTGGGGGGTGCGCATCGACGAGGCGCTGTTCCTCGGCGGGCGCGACAAGGGGCCGTTCCTGGATGCGTTCGGCGCCGACATCTTCTTCGACGATTCCCCGGCCAACGTGGAGTCGGCGCGCCGCGTGGTTGCGACCGGCCACGTGCCGCACGGCGTGTCCAACGCCTGATCGCCGGGTCCACGTCGTCCACGCTCAGACGATGTTCGTCCACCGCCACCACTGGGTCTTTTTCTCCTCCCGCACGAAGGTAAACAGGCCCGCGCCCAGGATCATCACGATGCCCACCAGCATCGGCCAGTCCAGGTGGTCGTGGAACAACAGGTAGCCGAACAGGATTGCCCACAGCATCTGGCTGTACTGGGTAGGCGCCACGCGGTTGGCCGGGGCATGCTGGGTAGCGAGCATCAGCAGCACCGCGCCCGCCGCTGCCAGCAGGCCGTAGCCGAGCACCAGGAACCACTGGTGCCAGGTGGGCCAGACGAAATGCGGCAGCATCATCACGAAGCCCGCGATCATCGGTCCGATCACGCCTGCGCCGTAGAGCGTGATGCGCTTCTCCGAGGCGCCGGCCATGCGCAGCGCGATGATCGACAGCGCACCGGTGATGCCGCAGATAATGGCGGCCACGTGGCCCGTGCCCAGGTGGCGGAAGCCCGGCCGCAGCACCACGAGCACCCCGAGGAAACCCACCACCACGGCGGACCAGCGCCGCCAGCCCACGTGCTCGCGCAGGAACACCACCGACAGGATGGTCACGAAGATCGGCAACAGGAAGATGAGCGAGAACGCCTCGGCCATCGGCAGGGCGGTGAAGGCCATCACCGCCGTGACGTTGCCGATGGCGCCGGCGGTGGCGCGCAGGAGCCACAGGGCCGGCAGTTTCGAGACCACCACCTCGCTCCAGCGGTCGCCGGGCTTCTTCAGGAAGGGCAGGGCGGCCAGCGCCAGCACCGCCCCGAAAAACACCGCCTCGTAGGCCGGGAGCGAGCCCTCCAGCGACTTCACGAAGGCGTCGCTCCAGGCGTAGGCGGCGTAGCAGGCGAAGCCGAGGATCACGCCTCTGAACATGGTCGGGTCCGGCTGTGACGGGGGGAGCCACCATTATGGGCCGGTTTGCTGCGCCCCGGCATGACCCCCGTCATGGACGACCGCTACAATCGGAGGCTTTCCGGTAGCCCGCCCAAGAGTCCCCGCATGGCCCATCGTCTCGATCCGCTCGACCTCTACGACGTCCGTTCGCTGCTCACCGAAGAAGAACGCATGGTGCAGGACACCGTGGGCCGCTTCGTCGACGAAAAGGTGCTCCCGATCATCGGCGACTGTTTCGACCAGGGGCGCTTCCCGGCCGAGCTGGTGCCCGAGATCGCCTCGCTGGGCCTGCTCGGCGCGACCATCCCCGAGGAATACGGCTGCGCCGGCATGAACGGCGTGAGCTACGGCCTGATCTGCCAGGAGCTCGAGCGCGGCGATTCGGGCCTGCGCAGCTTCGCCTCGGTGCAGAGCTCGTTGTGCATGTACCCGATCTACGCCTACGGCTCCGAGGAGCAGAAGCGCGAGTGGCTGCCCCGCATGGCGGCCGGTGAGGTGATCGGCTGCTTCGGCCTCACCGAGCCGCACGGTGGCTCCGACCCGGCCAACATGAAGACCGTCGCCCGCAAGGATGGTGGCGACTGGGTCATCAACGGCGCCAAGATGTGGATCACCAACGGCAACCTGGCGCACATCGCCATCGTCTGGGCACAGACCGACGACGGCATCCAGGGCTTCATCGTGCCGACGGACACCAAGGGCTTCGCCGCCCAGGAAGTTCACAAGAAGATGAGCCTGCGCGCCTCGGTCACCTCCGGGTTGTTCTTCGACGACGTGCGCGTGCCCGACAGCGCCCGCCTGCCCAATGTGAAGGGCCTGAAGGGCCCGCTCGGCTGCCTGACCCAGGCCCGCTACGGCATCACCTGGGGCCCGATCGGCGCCGCCCAGGCGTGCCTGAAGGAGGTGCTCGACTACACCGCCGGCCGCATCCTGTTCGGCCGTCCGCTGGCCGCCAACCAGGCCGTGCAGCTGAAGCTGGCGGACATGGCCCGCCGCATCACCTCGGCCCAGCTGCTCTCGCTGCAACTGGGTCGCCTGAAGGACGCCGGGCGCTTCCAGCCCACCCAGGTCTCCCTGGCCAAGTGGAACAACGTGCGCATGGCGCTCGACATCGCCCGTGAGTGCCGTGACATCCTCGGCGGCGCCGGCATCACCACCGAGCATTCGGCGATCCGCCACGCGCTCAACCTCGAGTCGGTCATTACCTACGAAGGCACCGAGACGGTGCACCAGTTGGTGGTGGGCCGTGAGCTGACCGGCATCAACGCGTTCTGAGCCCGCGCCACGGGACCGGCCCGGGCGATTTGCCCGGGCCTTTCGCCGCCGATCGCGTCGGTCCACGCGGACGGACGCGCGCACGTGGCGGTCGCGCCGATCCCTTCCTTTTTGAGGACGACCCCGATGTTCACCATCCATGGCATGCGCGCGTCCGGCAATTGCTACAAGCTGCAATGCCTGCTCGATATGCTCGGCACCCCCTATCGCTGGGTCGACGTCGATAGCGCGCACGGGGCCACGCGCACGCCGTCGTTTCTGGCGCTCAACCCCAACGGCAAGGTGCCGCTGCTTGTACTCGACGACGGCCGCCGGCTGGCCGAGTCCAACGCGATCCTGTGTTTTCTCGCCGACGGCACGCCTTACCTGCCGGCCGATCCGTGGAAGCGCGCCGTCACGTTGCAGTGGATGTTCTTCGAGCAGTACACGCACGAGCCCGCGGTCGCCGTGGCCCGTTTCATCCGCGTGTGGCTGCCGGCCGACCATCCTCGCCAGGCCGAGCTGCCGACGCTGCTCGACAAGGGCGGCAAGGCGTTCGACGTGATGGAGGACGCGCTGGCGCGCGACGCCTTCTTCAGCGGCGGCGACTTCGGCGTGGCCGACATCGCGCTGTACGCCTATACCCACTGCGCCGCGGACGGCGGTTTCGACCTGTCCCGTTGGCCGCGCGTCGTCGCCTGGCTCGAGCGCGTCCGCGCGCAGCCCGGCTTCACCCCGATGCTTACCTGATTCCTTTTCTTCGGAAGTTCGTCCATGTCCGTTCCGCATCCTATCGCCGCCCGCCACAAGGGCTTCAACCGCGCCGAGATCGTCGACCAGAATTTCGTCGAGTTCGTGCAGTTCTGGCAGGGCGACGTCGCCGCCGCGCCGCGCGACGACGAGCCGGTTCTCCCGGGTAGCGCGCTGGATGCGCGCGGGTTTCGCGAGCTGCTGGAATCGCAGTTGATCAGCCGCCACCTCGATCTCATGGCCCGCGTGCTGCGCGTGCAGAACAAGGTGTTCTACACCATCGGCTCGTCGGGTCACGAAGGCAACGCGATGGTCGCCCGGCTCACGCGCCACACGGATCCGGCGTTTCTGCATTACCGCAGCGGCGGCTTCATGGCGGAGCGCTTCCGCAAGCTGCCTGGCATGGACCCGGTGATGGATTCGGCGCTTTCGTTCGCCGCCAGTCGCGAAGATCCCGCCTCCGGTGGCCGCCACAAGGTGTGGGGCAGCAAGCCGCTGTGGGTGTTGCCGCAGACGTCCACCATCGCCTCGCACCTGCCCAAGGCGCTGGGTACGGCCATCGCCATCGAGCAGGGCCGGCGCATCTGCCATGCGCTGCCGATTCCCGACGACGCGATCGCGATCTGCTCGTTCGGCGACGCCTCGTCCAACCACGCCACCGCGCAGACCGCCTTCAACGCCGCCGCGTGGACGGCTTACCAGAAGCTGCCCGCGCCGGTGCTCTTCGTGTGCGAAGACAACGGCATCGGCATCTCGGTCAAGACGCCCACGGGCTGGGTGGCGAACAACTTCCAGCGCCGTGCCAATCTCGACTATTTCTACGCCGATGGGCTGGATCTGTCCGGCGGCTATGCCGGTGTGCAGCGTGCGGTGGAGCACTGCCGCACCACCCGCCGACCGACCTTCCTGCACCTCAACACCACGCGCGTGATGGGTCACGCGGGCACCGATTTCGAGATCGAATGGCGCTCGGTGGAAGAACTGGTGGCGCTGGAAGCCACCGATCCCTTGCTGCGCAGCGCGACCATCGCGTTGTCATCGGGCCTCTACGATCGCGACAGCCTGCTCAACCTCTATAACGACATCCGCCGGCGCTGCTTCGCCGCCGCCGACGAAGCCGACCGCCGACCCAAGCTCACCGACCTCGCCGAGGTGATGGCACCGCTGGCGCCATACTCGCCCGAGGCGGTGAAGGTCGAAGCGGAGCGGGCGGCCGACGCGGCCGAACGCGAAAGGGTGTTCGGCGGCGCCGCGAAACTGCCCGAGTCCCAGCCGCCGCGGCATCTGGCGATCCAGATCGGGCAGGCGCTGCACGACCTGATGGCGAAATATCCCGAAAGCCTGCTCTTCGGCGAAGACGTCGCGCAGAAGGGCGGTGTCTATACCGTGACCAAGGGCCTGCACAAGGCCTTTCGCAACGCGCGCGTCTTCAACACGCTGCTCGACGAGACGATGATCCTCGGCCTCGCCCAGGGCTACGCCAACATGGGCATGCTGCCCTTGCCGGAAATCCAGTACCTCGCGTATTTCCACAACGCGTGCGACCAGATCCGCGGTGAAGCCGCCTCCTTGCAGTTCTTCTCCAACGACCAGTATCGCAACCCGATGCTCATGCGCGTGGCGTCGCTGGGCTATCAGAGGGGCTTTGGCGGGCACTTCCACAACGACAACTCGATCACGGCGTTGCGCGACATTCCCGGCCTGGTGGTCGGTTGCCCCAGCCGCGGCGACGACGCCGCGACGATGCTGCGCACCATGGCCGCGGCGACGACGCCGCGGCCATGGTGCGCAGCATCG
>CAJYHU010000120.1 GCA_913774655.1 uncultured Luteibacter sp.
TGTGACGGCTGGCGAGGCGCGAGGTCAACGCCGCGCTGGCATTGCGCTGGGCCATCTCGAGGAAGCGGGCACGCTCGCCGCGCACGCTGGGCTTGAGCGAGACGGCGTAGCCGGCGTGTTCGGACAGCACCCCGGCCAGCACGTCGCCGTCTTCGACCGGGTCGCTCAACACCAGCTCGCGCGGCACCTGGCGCTCCAGGTAATACTGCGCGATGAACTGCGAGAGCACGTCGCCGACCGAGGCGTTGGTGGGCAGGGTCGGGAAGAAATCGCGCGATCCCAGGCTGACGCCATTGCGAAAGAACAACACGCTGACGCAAGCCATGCCACCCTCGAGACAACAGGCGATCACGTCCATGTCGGCGCTGGCACCCTGAACGAAGTGCTGGGCCTGGAGCTTGCGCAACGCGGCGACCTGGTCGCGCAAAGCCGCCGCACGCTCGAACTTGAGTTCGACGCTGGCCTTCTCCATCGACGCGGCGAGTTCATCGATGACCGCGCTGCTGCGGCCTTCGAGGAACATCTCGGCGTGGCATACGTCGTTGCGGTAGTCGTCCACCTCGATGAGCTTCACGCAAGGGGCGCTGCACCGGCCGATCTGGTGTTGCAGGCAGGGGCGCGAGCGGTTACGGAAGTAGCTGTCCTCGCACTGGCGCACCTTGAACAGCTTCTGCATCAGGCCAAGGCTTTCGCGCACGGCGAAGGTGCTGGGATAGGGCCCGAAGTAACGCCCCGGCCCGCTCTTGGCACCGCGATGGAATGCCAGCCGGGGGTAGTCTTCGCCGCCGGAGAGATAGATGTAGGGGTAGCTCTTGTCGTCGCGAAGCACGATGTTGTATCGCGGCTTGAGCGACTTGATGAGCTGTGACTCGAGCAGCAGGGCCTCACCGGCGGTGCGGGTCAGCGTCACCTCGGCGCGGGCGATCTGCGACACCATCGACGCGATGCGCGGATCCATCGGCGGTTTCAGGAAGTAATTGCCGACGCGCTTCTTGAGGTTGGCCGCCTTGCCCACGTACAGCAACTCGTCGTCCGCGTCGAAATAGCGGTAAACGCCGGGCGAGGTGGTGAGGTGGCGAACGAAGGACTTGCCGTCGAACGGATGCGACTCGGTGTGCTCCATCGCGCCATGTTAGCGCGAGGCGGGCTCATCGACATGAAAACGCCGGCATGGGGCAAGCCATGCCGGCGTCGGCCTTCCGTGGGATGTCGCCGTCCGTGGAGGTAATCTGGCGACGTGGATAGGTTACGGGTCTGCCCGCTCCATGGCACTCGGACCCGCCACCAGATACACCTCGGGGGTCAACTGCTTTACGTGTGGGCGTACGCCTACACGCCGCCCTGCCCAGCCAGCCAGCGCTCGGCCCGTGCCAGGTCCTCGGCCGTATCGATGCCCGGCGGAAACGCCTCGGGCGTGTCGCTGACCGAGATGGCGTAGCCGTGTTCCAGCGCGCGGAGCTGCTCGAGCGACTCGGCCTGCTCCAGCGGCGTGCGCGGAAGCGCCGCGAGGCGGCGGAGGAACCCGGCGCGGTAGGCATAGATGCCGATATGACGAAGGAACGGCACCGCCGGGGGCAGCGTGTCGCGATCGCATGCGAAGGCATCCCGGGCCCATGGCGCCGGCGACCGCGTGAAGTAAAGGGCTCGGCCGTTGGCGGCTCGCACGACCTTTACCGCGTTCGGGTCGAAAAGTTCGTGGGCGTCGGTGATCGGTGTGGCGAGGGTCGCCATCGGGGCGTCGTCCGCCGCCAGCGTCGCCACCACGGCGCGGATGCCGGCGGCGGGAGCAAACGGTTCGTCGCCCTGGAGATTCACCACGATGGTGTCTTCGGGCCAGCCGTAATGGCTGACGGTTTCGGCGATCCGGTCGGTGCCCGAGGCGTGATCCTCGCGCGTCATGCAGACGAGGATGTCGCCGCAGCCGCGAAGCTCCTGCCCCACCCGCGGATCGTCGATCGCGACCACGACCTGGGCCGCCCCGGCGCTCATCGCACGGTTAGCCACGCGGCGGATCATCGACTGGCCGCCGATCCTTAGCAAAGGCTTGCCGGGCAGGCGCGTGGAGGCAAAGCGCGCGGGCACGACGACGACAAAGGGAGGAATGGGCTTGGCCATGGAGGCGTCCGTGGGCGGTAGACCGCAAAGGGTGTCCGGAAAGGGGGGCCTGCGCAAGCCGTGCAGGGGGGGCGAAGATCGACGTCGCCGATGCGGCCGAATCCCTCGCCATCGCGACGTGGCAGGGCGATCGGGTCGGCTGCGCCGGGTCACCCGCAGGGTCGGCGCCTAGAGGGAGACGTGGGACACCCTGCGGGAGGCTGGCCCGGACCAACGATGCCGTGGATTCAATCCGCCGTGTCGAGACGGAAGCCGACGCCGTTGGCCAGGTCCATGAAGCCGGGGAACGAGGTCGCGACGTTGGCGCAATCGCCAATGGTGATCGGCGCGGTCGCAACGAGCCCTGCGATGGCGAAACTCATTGCGATGCGGTGATCGCCATGGCTGTCGACATGGCCGCCGCCGATCGGGCCGCCCTGGATCATCGCGCCGTCGGGGAGTTCGTCGATCTTCACCCCGCAGGCCTTCAGGCCGTTGGCCATGCTGGCGATACGGTCGGACTCCTTCACGCGCAGCTCGGCCGCGCCACGGATGGTGGTCATGCCGTCGGCGGCCGCGGCGGCGACGAACAAGGCGGGAAACTCGTCGATCATGTCGGGCACGATATCGAGCGGCAGGGCCACGCCGTGCAGCGGTCGATGGCGAACGACCAGATCGGCGATCTCTTCGCCCCCACTGGTACGCTCGTTTTCGACCGCGATGTCGGCGCCCATCAACTCCAGCGCCGCCAGCAGGCCCGTACGACGAGGATTCAGACCCACCGCCTTCAGGCGCAACAGCGATCCCGGCACGATGCACGCCGCGACGATGAAGAACGCGGCGGACGAGAACTCGGCCGGCACGTCGACATCCACCGCATGCAGCATGTGACCACCTTCGAGCTGCGCACGTCCCGGGGCATACTCGATCGGCCACCCGAAGGCTTTCAGCATGCTCTCGGTGTAGTCGCGCGTGGGATGCGGCTCGATCACCTCGGTGGTGCCGTCGGCATACAGACCCGCCAGCAGCAGCGCGGACTTGATTTGCGCGCTCGCCACCGGCGGGCGGTACGTGATGCCCTTGAGGCGCCGACCGCCATGGATGTGCAGCGGCG
>CAJYHU010000121.1 GCA_913774655.1 uncultured Luteibacter sp.
CTTCGTTTTCCTTGGTGAACGCGACGACGGACGGCGTGGTGCGATCGCCCTCCGCGTTCTCGATGACGCGCGCGGTGGTACCTTCCATCACTGCCACGCAGCTGTTGGTGGTACCCAGGTCGATGCCGATGATCTTGGCCATGTTCAAGTTGCTCCGAATTTCAATGCGGCCCCCGCGGCCGCTGCTGTGATAAAAGTGGGGCTTCGCCCCATCGATTCAATGCCTTGTGAGATACCGTCACCTGCCGTCCGACGGCGAGGCGACGGTCTTCGTTCAGTTGTCGCGCACCACGGCCACCAGCGCCGGGCGCAGCAGACGATCATTCAGGAGAAAGCCCTTCTGCACCACGGCCACCACGGTATTGGGCGCATGCTCGTTCGAGTCGACCGAGCTGATCGCCTGGTGGTGATCGGGATTGAACGGCTGGTGCAGCGGATCGACCACCGAAAGGCCATTGGCCTGGGTGACTTTTTCCAGCTGCTTGAGCGACAGCTCAAGGCCCTCGCGAAGGGTCTTCGCGTCGGTGTTCTCGTTGGCCAGGCCGAGAGCCAGGCCGTCGTAGACCGGCAGCAGGTCGCCCAGCAACTTCTCGTTGGCGAAACGGCGCGCCTGGTCGAGGTCGCGCTGAAGGCGGCGACGCTGGTTTTCGATCTCCGCCCGCTCGCGCAAAACGGTTTCGCGCGCCTGGGACAGCTCGGACTCCAGGGCCGCCAGACGCGCGGTCAGGGCGTCGAAGTCGGCGTTCATGCCGGCATCGCCCGCGCCTTCGGAGGCCGGATCCGGCATGTGGGGATCGTTGTTCTGCATGTGTGCTCCAAATGTCAGCTAACCGGCCGTCCTGGGGAAGGCCGAACATTCGCGGGAATAAGTAAACCCGCCTCCCGGGGCGGTTTATGTGGTCGCCGCGGCGCGATTCAAGGCGTCGCTGAGCAGTCCGGCGGTGGCCTGCACGACCGGGATCACCCGCTCATAGGCCATGCGGGTGGGGCCGATGACCCCGATGGCCCCCAGCATGCGGCCGTTGGTGCCGTAGGTAGCGGTGACCACGCTGCACCCGTCGAGGGCCGAAAAGCCGGATTCCTCGCCGATGAAGAGGCGCACACCCGGCGCCTTGACGCACATTTCCATCAGCTGAAGCAGCTCGCGCTTCTGCTGGAACGCGTCGAAAAGGTCGCGCAGCCGGTCGATGTCAGCCAGCTCCGAATACCCCATGAGGTTAGTCTGCCCGCTCACCAGCACGTCATCGGCGTCGTCGGTGCCGAACGAGGCCGTGGCCAGTTCCACGACCCCGGAAAGCATCCGGTTGAGCTCGCCCCCGGCCGCACGCAGCTCAGCGGCCAGGTGGGCGCGGATGTCCGCCAGGCGAAATCCCGCGAAATGGGCATTCAGATAGTTGGCGGTCTGCTCCAGTTCGCCGGCCTCGATCGGGCGGGTCAACTGCACCACGCGGTTCTGCACCTGGTTGTCCGAGAACACGAGCACCACCAGGACGCGGGCGTCGGGCAGGTTCACGAAGTCGATGTGGCGCAGCGGAAAATCGCCCTGGCGCGGCACGGTGACGACTCCCGCGAAGTGCGTCATCGCCGACAACAGGTTCGAGACGTTGCCCAGCAGGTCGCGCGTGGTGGTCTGGTGGGGAGGCAACCCGCCCTGGAGCCGGGCCATCTCGTCGCGCGGCAGGGGCTTGAGCTCGAGAAGGCTGTCGACGAACAGGCGCAGGCCGCGGGGCGTGGGAATACGGCCGGCGGAGGTATGTGGCGAGGCCACCAGGCCCGCCTCCTCGAGGTCGGCCATGATGTTACGGATGGTGGCCGGGCTCACTTCCAGGCCCGACGACTTGGCCAAGGTGCGGGAACCGACCGGCTCGCCGTCGGACAGGTATTGGGAGATCAGGGTCCGCAGCAGCCGTCGCGCGCGAGCATCGATGTCGTGACCGGAAAACGGGTTCATGCGCGAGGAAGGGCCGAAGGGTTCTGAGCGTGGCGCTATCAATAAGGTCTGCGCTGTCCGCTTGCAAGTCTCGGCTCCTGCGACGCGCCTCCGGCTACAATCGGCGGGATTCCATCGCCCCCGCCCGGTGCCCATGCTCACCTCGCTCTACGTCCGTCAGTTCGCCGTCGTCGAAGAAGCCGAGATCGCCTTCGGCCCCGGGCTGACCGTGGTCAGCGGCGAAACCGGCGCGGGCAAGTCGCTGCTGGTCGACGCCCTGATGCTCCTGGCCGGCGCCCGGGCCGACAGTGGCATGGTCCGCGCCGGCAGCGATCGCGCCGAACTGGCCGCCGAATTCGACCTCGCCGCCCTGCCCGAGGCGGCCGCCTGGCTGCGCCAGGAAGAACTGGACGACGGCGACACCTGCCAGCTTCGCCGCGTGATCCGCGCCGAGGGTGGCACACGCGGCTGGATCAATGGCCGCCCCGCCAGCGTGGCGCAGATGGCCGCCCTGGCATCGCTGATCGTCGAGATCCACGGCCAGCACGAACACCAGGCCCTGCTCTCGCGCCAGCATCAGATGAACCTGCTCGACGGCTATGCCGGCAACGCGGAGCGCGCCGCGCGCGTCCGGGACCTGGCCCGGGCCTGGCGCGACGCCGTGCAGCGCATCCGCACACTGTCGGGAGGCGACGATCGCGAGCACCAGATCGACCTGCTCCGCCACGAACTCGACGAGCTGGAGCGCTGGGCGCTTGTTCCGGCCGCTCTCGACGAGCTCGAAGCCCAGCACCGACGCCTCGCCAACGCCGGCCGGCTGGCCGAGGGCGCCAACGGGGTGGTGGAGCTTCTCGACGGCGAAAGCGAATTCGCCATCGGGCGCGCCCTGCTCCGCGCACACGCGGAACTCTCCCGCCTGGCCGAGCTCGACGCCACCCTGGCGCCCACGCTCGAACTGCTCGACAGTGCCCAGATCCAGGTCGGCGAGGCCGTCGACGGGCTCGGCCGCTACGCACAAGACGTCGAACTCGACCCGGAGCGCCTTGCCGAAGTCGACACCCATCTGACCCATCTGCACGATCTGTCGCGACGCTACCGCCTGCCCATCGAAGAACTCTCGGCCAAGGCCGACGAAGTACGCGAGCGTCTCGCCGAACTGGAAGGCGCCGGCGACGCCCTCGAACGCCTGGGCCACGAACGCGACCGCCTGCGCCGGGACTACGACCAGGCCGCGGCCGAGCTATCGCACGCCCGCAGCGAGGCCGCCCAGCGACTGGGCGCCACCGTGGCCGCCCTGATGGGTGAACTCGGCATGGCCGGTGGCCGGCTCGAGGTGTCGCTCGATGCCGCCGAAGGCGACGATCCCGACCCGCAGGGTCGCGAACGCTGCGAGCTGCTGGTGAGCGCCAATCCCGGCCAACCCCCGCGACCGCTGCGCAAGGTGGCTTCGGGCGGCGAGCTTGCCCGCATCAGCCTCGCCATCGAAGTCGCCACCCTGGGCAACGACCAGATCGGCTGCATGATCTTCGACGAGGTGGACACCGGCATCGGCGGCGCGGTGGCCGAAGTCGTCGGCCAGAAACTGCGCGCCCTCGGCGAGACGGTGCAGGTGCTGTGCGTCACGCATCTCCCGCAGGTCGCCGCGCAGGGGCACGCCCACCTGCGCGTGTCGAAGGAAAGCGACGGTGAGGCCACCCGCACCCGCATCCAGTCGCTGGACGCGAGCGGCCGCCGCGACGAGCTGTCGCGCATGCTGGGAGGCGTGGAAATCACCAAGGAAACCCGGGCCCACGCCAAGAAAATGCTCGATCGCGCCCAGGGGTGACGAACGCCGTGCACGGGGCGACGGATCATCCGCGCGATGGGCTACGACGCCGACGTTCGCAGCAATGGGCCGGCCGCGAGTCCTCAAGCCCGATGACACCCGGAGAGGCCGCCCGCAGCTCATGCGAGCGGACGCCCGGATTTTACGACCGGATCAACCCCCGCTCCTGCGCCATGCGGTAGAGATCCAGTTCCGAACCAGCGTTGAGCTTGTTCATCACCGCGGCGCGGTGGATGTAGATGGTCTTCTGACCGATACCCAGCTCCGCCGCGACCTGCTTCGGGGCGCGCCCCGCGGCCAGCAGCAGAAACACTTCCCGCTCGCGCGCGGTGAGCCGGCTCACCGGGTCGAGGTCGGCGGACGGGCGCGACTGGCGACGCTCGCGCAAGTCGGAAC
>CAJYHU010000122.1 GCA_913774655.1 uncultured Luteibacter sp.
GCCAGCGCGGCGGCGCACAGCACATAGACGGTGGGGCCGCGGCCGATCAGCTCGGGCATCTGCGCCAGGAAGATGAGGATGGCCAGCGCGTTGACGAAACCGGTGATGACCGAGCGCGAGACGAAGCGCATCAGCGAGCCGAGCTTGAACACGCCGGCCAGCACCTGCAGCAGGCCGGCCAGGATGCTGGCGGCGAACAGGTACTGCAGGCCGTGGTCTTTGACCAGATCGACCATCACCAGCGCCATGGCGCCGGTGGCGGCGGAAATCATGGCCGGACGGCCGCCGGCGATGGCGATCACCACCGCCATCGAAAACGAGGCATAAAGGCCGACCTTCGGATCGACGCCCGCGATGATCGAAAAGGCGATCGCCTCGGGGATGAGGGCCAGGGCCACGACGAGGCCGGAGAGCACGTCGCCGCGCACGTTGCCGAACCACTGCTGGCGCAGCGGAGAAGAGGTATTCAAGAGGATTTTCCTCGGGAAGGCGAAACGCCTCCCTCGCATGGGACACACGAAACGACACACCGCTCACGTCATGCGACATGAGCGCTCGACGAACGAGCGATTACGGTGGCGTGGTCGACATGCGAATCCGGGAAGGAAGATGCAGCTGCGCAGTATAGCCGCCTCGATCGGATCGATCCAGCCACGATATGATGGATGGATCGCACCGGAAGACGCCGCCCATGCAAGACGCTTCCCCCTCGCTCGATCTGTCGCGGCTGGCCCAGAGCCTCTACGCGCAAGGCACCGAGGAAGCCATCCTCGAACGCATCCTGCAAATCGTCACGCCGATCGACCGTTACTGCGTCGACATCGGTGCCAGCGACGGTCTGCGCAACAGCAACACGGCCCTGCTGCTGCGTGAACACGGCTGGCGCGGCACGCTCGTGGAGGCGTCCACCTATCGCTTCGGCCGCCTGCGCGAGCATTACGGCGGTGCCGCCAACGTGCGCCTGCTCGGCGCGCGGGTGCAACCGGACACCATCGACGACCTGCTCGACGACGCCGGCGTGCCGCCCGCCTACGACCTGCTCTCGCTGGACATCGACGGCAACGATTACTGGGTGTGGAAAGGCCTGAAGCGGCATCGCGCCCGCATCGTGGTCATCGAATACAACCCTTACTACCCACCGCCGGAACGCTGGGTCATGGCGTTCGATCCGGATCATCAATGGGACGGCTCGACCCATTACGGCGCCAGCCTCGAATCGATGGTCGCACTCGGCCGCGACCTCGGCTACGAACTGGTCTGCTGCGACGACATGGGCAATAACGCGTTCTTCGTCGATCGCGCGCTGTATCCGTCGCTGGGCATCGCCAACAACGAAACGCGCCTGCTGTTCCGGCCCGCGATGTACAACCTGCGCTACGTGGGGCACAACACCTTCCTGACCGGGCATCCGTATCGCTATGGTCCGGGCGAGACGATCTGACGTGGCACGCAATCGCATGCCGGCCTTTCCGGAGGGCTACGACCTGCGCCCGCTCGACGAGGGCCGCCGCGTAACCGATCGTGTCGTGCGCTGGCGGACCCCGTCCGGCGACGTGGCGGTGAAGACCTACACCGGCGAGCATCGCGCCCGCGGACGGCAGGAGGCCCGCTTGATCGCGTTTCTCGGGACGCCCGCCGACCCGCGCTTCCGCGTGCAGTCGGTGGTCGCCACGCGGCGCGGCGAGCCTTTCGCCGACACGGAGGATGCCAGCGTACTCGTCACGCGCTGGGAATCCGGCGCCTCGCGTCGCTACGACGCGTTCACACGACGCGAGTGGTCCAGCCTGGGGTCGAGCCTGGCCGCGCTGCACCGGCGCCTGGACGAATGGACGGCGCCACCGGTCGATACGCTGTCGGCCCGGCTCGCCCGTATCGACATCGACGCCGAACGGGCCCGCCTCCAGATGCCTGGCGGCGCGCTGCCCGACGCGCCCGGGCTCGACGCGGCACGTGTGGAAGACTATCTCGCGTGCTGCCGCGACCTGCTCGTCCGTTGCCACCCGGGCGCCGTGGGCGCCTTTCCCGCCGCCGACCCGCAACGGCCGATCCACAACGACTACAACCAGTTCAATTATCTGTTCGATGGCACCCTGCCGCCGGTCATCATCGACTGGGAGGCGTCGATCGGCGCGCCGCGCGAGTTCGAGGTGGTACGTTGCCTCAATCACCTGCCGCTTCAGGCCCCCGCCTCCGCCCAGGCGTTCATCGAGGGGTATCTCGCCGTACGCCCGCTGCGCGGGGCACGCATGCGCTGGGCCGTCGACGTGGCCTGTTTGATGCACGCGACCAAGCACTGGGTACTCGACGGATGGCTCGACGGCCGCGAGGGTTTCGCCGAACGCCTCACCGGCGCCATGGCGATGACGGCCCTGTTCGCCGGCGGGCGCGACGCCATGGCGGACTTCTACCTTCGTCACGCGGGAGGTGCCGCATGAGTGAGCGGGCCCATGTGTTTCCGCCGCCGATGGAGCGGCACTATCCGGTGGTCGACGGTCGCATCCAGACCCGGTCGCTCGAAGCCCACATCGTCGATCATTGCAACCTGACCTGCGTCGAGTGCTGCTCGCTGTCGCCGCTGCTGCCGGCGTGGATGGTCCAGCCGCAAGCATTGTTCGACGATCTCGCGCGCGTGGCGAAGGTGATCCGGCCGCGCGTGTTCAAGCTGGTGGGAGGCGAACCCACGCTACACCCGGATCTCGTGGCGCTGGTCGAAGGGGTGCGCCGCAGCGGCATCGCGCCCGCCGTGTCGGTGACCACCAACGGCCTCCACCTCGACCGCCTGCCGGACGCCTTCTGGCAGGCGGTCGACGGCCTGACGATCTCGCTTTATCCGCGTCCGCGCCTGCGTGAGTCGGCCATCGCCTCCATCGAGTCACGAGCCCGGCGCTTCGGCGTCGCACTCAACTGGAAAGTGCAGGATCACTTCGTCCGCATGTCGCGCATGCCCCCGTCCGACGATCCCGTGGAAACCGGCGCTATCTATCAGGACTGCTGGTTGCGCGAGCGTTGCCACCTGATCCGCGACGGTATGTTCTACACCTGCACCCGACCCGCGCACATGCATACGCTGCACCGCGGCCGCACCGATTTCACCGCCGACGGCGTGGCGCTGCACGACGGTGCGTCGTTGCACGACGAGATCCACGATTACCTGCGGCGGGATACGCCGCTGGCCGCCTGCTTCCACTGTCACGGCGGTCGCGCCGCGATGGAACCCCATCGCATGATGTCGCGCGCCGAACGCGACGCCGAGCGGGCACGCTTCGCATGATCCTCGCCGAACGCGATCCCTTCGGCTTCCGGCGTGTCGTCTACCACGTGGCATCGGCGACCATCGGCGAGCGTGTCGACGAGGTGGCCGCACGCGCATCGCTTGCCGAGCGTGGCATCGACGTGGCGGCATGCCAGGGATATTTCAGCGGCAGGCGGCTTCACGATCGCACGGTGATGCGCGACATTCGCCAACTGGCACCCGGCCAGCGCCTCCAGGTTTCCGCGGATGGCTGGCAGGCGACGGACGCATCGCCGCCGACACCCGCGAGCGACGACCTGGAAGCCGCCCTGCTCGATGCGGTCCACCGTGCCGTCGAGGGCCCCGGGCGTACCGCCATCGCGCTCAGCGGCGGCCTCGATTCGGCACTGCTCCTGGGCCTGCTGCATGCGCACGGGCATCGGGACGTGCCCGCGTACGTTCTCGCCACGGGCATGCCGGATTACGACGAGCGTGACGCCGGGCTGGCGACGGCACGGCGGCTGGGCATGGACGTGATCGTGGTCAACGCGTGCGAGGCCGATTTCGTCGACGCGCTGCCGCAGGTGATGCGGCATCTGGACGAACCGCTCTACAACCTGCACCCCGTCGCCAAATGGCTCCTCGCCGGCGCGATGCGCCGCGATGGCGTGGTGCGCGCCATCAGCGGCGACGGCGTCGACCAGGTGATGCGGCGGGATACGTCCGCCGATTACCTGCCGCTGTGCCGCACGCTCTTCCAGGCGCAGGGCGTGGCGTTACATCCGCCGTTTCTCGCGCCCGGCGTCGTCGGGCACCTCCTGGCCCGGCCACCCGATCCGGAAAAGGCCTGCGTCCGCGAACTCGGCCAGCGCCATGGGGTGGCACGCGAACTCGTCACCGGCCCCAAGCGCTCCCGCCTCGCCCCGCCGATGGACCTGCGCGCGCTGCTCCTGCCGGACCGTGCCGACGCGCTGGCCCATGCGCTGGGGTTGCCGCCGCCGGACCTCGCCGACGACCGGGCACGCGTGCAGTGGACCACGCTGATGCAGTTGCTCGATCGCCTCCGGATGCGTGCCTGATGTGCGGCATCGCGGGGCTGGTTCGCTACGACGGAGGTACGCCTTCCGCTGTCGAGCGGGTGATCGCCATGCGTGAGCGGCAACGCCACCGCGGCCCGGACGGCGACGGGCTCTGGCACGACGCCGTCGCCGCGCTCGCGCACAACCGGCTGGCCCTGCTCGACACCGACGGCGGCAGCCAGCCCATGCGCAGCGCCGACGGACGCTACGTGCTCGTCTACAACGGCGAAATCTATAACCACGCCGCGCTGCGCCGCGAACTGGCGGCGCACTGGCCGTTCCGTACGCGCTGCGACAGCGAGGTGGTGCTCGCGGCCTACGCGGCCTGGGGCGGCGCGTGCGTGCACCGCTTCAACGGCATGTTCGCCTTTTTCGTCTGGGATACCGAACGACGACGCGGGTTCGCCGCGCGCGATCGTCTCGGCATCAAGCCCTTCGTCTATCGGCAGGCGGATGGCGAGCTTCTGTTCGCTTCCGAAGCGAAGGCGATCCTCGCCGCGATGCCTGGCGCTCCACGCGCCGACATCGGGGCCGTGACCGAATACCTCGTCGCACCGTTTTTCAGCGGCGTGGCACGCCCGATGTTCGCCGACATGGACTACCTGGCGCCCGGGCACGCCCTGCACGTCGATCAGGACGG
>CAJYHU010000123.1 GCA_913774655.1 uncultured Luteibacter sp.
TTTCGATGTCGCGCCCCTGCACCGTGCCCAGCACGTCCAGCCCCACCTCGGTGCAGATCTTGCGCGTCACCGCCTCGTTGTCGCCGGTGATCACCTTCACCGCCACCCCGTGGTGGTTGAGCGCGCGGATCGCGGTAGCGGCGGAATCCTTCGGCGGATCGAGGAACGCCAGGCAACCCACCGCCGTCAGGCCCGACTCATCGGCCACGCCATAGGCACGGTCGGCGATGGGGTCGCGGCGCACGGCCACCACGAGAACGCGCAGGCCGTCTTCGTTGAGGCGGCTGGTCATCGCGCGGATCTCGCGCCGCTTTTCGTCCGTCATCGGCTCCACGACGTCGCCGGTGCGGGCTTCGGTGCAGATCGCGAGCATCTCTTCGACCGCACCCTTGCACACCAGCAACTGCTCGTCGCGGCCATCGGTCACCACCACCGACATGCGCCGGCGCTGGAAGTCGAACGGGATCTCGTCGACGATGCGGAAGCGGCTCGCGACCGGCTCGAGATCGCGGTGGGTGAGCACCGCCTTGTCCATCAGGTTGCGCAGGCCGGTCTGGAAACGGCTGTTGAGATAGCCCCACTCCAGGGCTTCGTCCGAGTCTTCGCCGGCGAGGTCCACGTGGCGCTCGAGCACGATCTTGTCGAGCGTGAGCGTGCCCGTCTTGTCGGTGCAGAGCACGTCCATCGCGCCGAAGTTCTGGATCGCGTTCAGGCGTTTGACCACCACCTTGCGCTTGGACATGGCGATGGCGCCCTTGCCCAGGTTGGCGGTGACGATCAGCGGCAGCATCTCGGGCGTGAGGCCCACGGCCACCGACAGGCTGAACATGAACGCCTCGAGCCAGTCGTGCTTGTCGAAGCCGTTGATCAGGAACACCACCGGCACCATCACCGCCATGAAGCGGATCAGCAGCCAGCTGACCGACGAGATGCCGCGGTCGAAGCTGGTCTGCACGCGTTCGCCGGAGAGCGTGCGCGCCAGCGAGCCGAGGTAGGTCCGCGCACCGGTCGCCAGTACCACCGCGGTGGCCGTGCCGGAGACGACGTTGGTGCCCATGTAACAGATCGTGGGCAGGTCGAGCGGGCTGCCGCTCTCGTCGCCCGAATGACCGTGCGGCACGGATTTCTCCACCGGGATCGACTCGCCGGTGAGGATCGCCTGGCTGATGAAGAGGTCTTTCGCGGCCAGCAGGCGAAGGTCGGCCGGGATCATGTCGCCGGCGCCCAGGTGCACGATGTCGCCCACGACGAGCTCTTCCACCGGCACTTCGATGCGCTCGGCGTGGCCGTCCTCGGCGCGGCGCGTCACCGTCGCGGTGTTGCGCACCATGGCCTTGAGCTTTTCGGCCGCCTTCGACGAGCGGTATTCCTGAGTGAACGACAGCAGCACGCTGATGCCGACCATCACCGCGATGATGATCGGACCGGTCAGGTCATCCGGTTCGGTGACCAGTTGCACCACCGCCAGCACCAGCAGCACGATGATGAAGGGGTTCTTGAACGCACGAAGGAGTTGCAACGACCAGTGCGGCGGCTTCTCGTGCCCGACCTCGTTGATGCCATCGCGGTCGAGGCGCTCGACGATCGCGGCTTCGTCCAGGCCATCCGGCCGGGCCTCGAGCGCGCGCAGGAGTTCGTCCGCGGGGCGATACGCGTCGGCGGCGACATTGGCGAAGGACTTGGCGGCGACGGCCGCCGGCGAGGGGTGCTTTTTCATGGCTCGCTGCCTTTCCGGACGACGACTCCGGTCGGGCGCGAACCCGCCTCAGCGTGGGACTGAAGGCTGGCGCGCCGGCGCGGGGCCGACGGACGGTGTTCCGGTAAACGTGACGACGCGCGGCGCGGGCCGCGTCGTCGTGTCTATGTCGCTGTTCATGGCTGCGGCAGTTTGCCGTCGACCGGTTTCGATGAGCTTTCAGCCAGGTTAAGGGATCGCGGCACGGTGATGGTGCGCTTGGCCGGCTGGGCGACGGCGCGACGGCGTGCGAGGGCGAAAGCGAAACGGCGGCCGAACATGCGCGGACCGTTCTTGTCGAGCTGAAGGTTCATGGCTCAATCCTCGTATAACGGATGCTCACGGCATCCGTCGAGGAGAGCCGGACTTTCCCTAGCGGAGGAAAGCGCCGGCCGACCGGGAGCGGTCGCCGCGGGCGATGGTGTTTGCCAGCGCCGGAACCCGATGCGTGCGGATGCCGGCGCGTCGACTAGGGTAGACGTCCATATGCCTGGGTAAGGTAAGGAGGGTGCCGCCCGGCGATGTCGTCTTCCGGGTAGCCGTGGAATTGTCGCGCCGCGGCAAGGGCCGGTCAAGCCCACAACGGGGCCTGATCGCCCGCCCGGCGATCAGGCCGGCAGGGGCTGGCCTTCGGTGATGCCGGCTTCGTAGTCCGCGGCTTCGGCCAACAACCAATCGCGGACCTTGCCAAACCCCGCGTGCGAGGTCGAGCGCTTGGGAGAGACCAGGTAATAGGCCTCGGCCACGCGCATGCGCTCCTTGCAAAGCACGGTGAGCGCCCCGCATTCGATCAGCGAGCGGGCCATCACGAGCCGGCCCAGTGCCACGCCGAGGCCTTCGAGCACCGCGCGCTGCAGGTGTTCGGTGTTGTCGAAACGGGCCACGTAACGCGACGGCAACGGCATGTCGAACTGCTCGGCCCAGTCGGCCCAGCGCCCGGAGGGATCGCCCAGCAACGGCCAACCGGCCAGGGAGGTATCCGGCAGGCCACCCATGCGGCGCACCAGCGAGGGGCTGGCGATCGGCACAATGTATTCGCCGAAGAGCCGTTCCGCGCGGGTACGCGGCCACGCGCCCAACCCGTAGCGAAACGCACAATCGATGGCCGGTTCACGGTCGAAGTCCACCACCGACACCGACGAGTGCAGGCTGAGCTCCAGTTCGGGATGCTTGCCGACCAGACGGGGCAACCTGGGCACCAGCCAGCTGGAGGCCACCGACGGCAGGACGCTGAGGGTCACCAGGTCGTGGTGTCGGCACGCATAGCGGTTCAGGGCATGCTCGATGCCTTCGAAATGGTGGCCGATGGCGTCGAGCAACTGGGCGCCATCGGTGGTCAGGGTGACCCCGCGCGGCCCGCGGTCGAACAGCGTCCGCCCCAGCCGTTCCTCCAGGTTGCGCACCTGGTGACTTAACGCGCTGACGGTCAGGTTCAGCTGGTCGGCCGCACGCGACAGCTTGCCCGTGCGCGCCACCAGCACGAACCCCTGAAGAAGCCCCAGCGGGAGGCGAGACATGTGAATTCTCCTCAAGCCCAGGTTGCAAACATATCGCTTTTTCAGCTGTCACGGGAGGCGCACCCTTTAGGTCGATGAGAGTCACGCGGCCATGGGCCATATCGGGGAGGGTGTCATGACATCGATTTTCACCGGCCTTGCCTTCATGCACGGCCATCTGGTCGACCGCGAACTGGTGCTGCGCCTCGGGCGCGCCGAGCCGGCGGTCGGCAAGGGCGGCGGCCGCAAGGCACGCGTCCGCGGGACGCCGGAGAAGCGCCCAGCCCGCAAACCGCCGCTGACCTTCGCGTCCGGCTGCGGCTGACGCATCACGCGCCGCCAACCCGCGACGACCGACCATCAGGCTTTGCCTTGACGGAGACCCCCCATGCAACGTCGTCCCCTTGGCCGCTCGCGCCTTGAAGTCGCCCCGCTCGCCTTCGGTGGCAACGTCTTCGGCTGGAGCGTCGACGCGCCCCGCTCGTTCGACCTGCTCGATGCCTTCGTCGACCACGGCTTCAACCTGATCGACACCGCCGACGTCTACGAGGCATGGGTACCCGGCAACGAGGGCGGCGAATCCGAAACCATCATCGGCCAGTGGCTCAGGCGGTCGGGCAAACGCGACCAGGTGCTCATCGCCACCAAGGTCGGCAAATGGGCGCGCTATCCGGGGCTGTCGCCGACCAACATCAAGGAAGCCGTGGAGGATTCCCTGCGCCGCCTGCAGACCGACCGCATCGACCTTTACCAGGCCCACGAGGACGATCCCAGGGTACCGCTGGAAGAAACCCTGCGCGCGTTCGACGACCTCGTCACCGCCGGAAAGGTACGCGTGATCGGCGCGTCGAACTACGAGGCGACGCGACTCGCCGACGCACTGCGTATCAGCCAGGACAAGCACCTCGCCCGCTACGAATCGCTTCAGCCCGAATACAACCTCATGGATCGCCAGGGCTTCGAAGCGGCGTTGCAGCCGCTTTGCGTCGAGCAAGGCATCGGCGTGATCACCTATTACTCGCTCGCCAGCGGCTTCCTCAGCGGCAAGTACCGCGACGAAGCCGACCTGGGCAAAAGCCGCGCGCGTGGCGCCCGGGTGAAATCCTATCTGGGCGAGCGCGGCACGCGGGTGCTCGACGCGCTGGATCAGATGGCGTCGCGGCACGCGGCGACACCGGCCCAGGTCGCCCTCGCATGGCTGATGGCGCGCCCTGCAGTCGCCGCGGTGATCGCCAGCGCGACCACCGTCGAGCAACTGGACGACATCGCTCGCGCGGCGATGCTCACACTGGCCGAGGACGAGCAAGCCGCGCTCGACGACGCCAGCCGTTGACCCACGATGGGCGCCTGACCGATATCGGTCAGGCGCCCACTTACACGAGCGCTGGGGATCATTTACAGGCCGGAGCGGCCGGGGACGACATTCTGCCGAGGGCGACATCGCCATGATGGCGCCGGTCGGCACGACGCCGACCGATGCCCCCATGACATGGAGTCACCATGAAACCTTTCGTCCTTGTCGCCTGCCTGGCGGCCGTATCGTGTGCAACCGCCCAAGCGCAGATACTCCCGCCCGTTCCGATCGACCTCGGCAGCTTCCCGACCAAGGCCAGCCTGCGCTGCTGGTATCGCACACCCAAACCGACCAACCCGCTCGCGACGTCCTACGTGAATGCCGAAGGCTTCACGGTGCTGGGCACGTGGGCCAACCTCAGCGCGAGCCCCACCTCCAACCTGTTCTACACGCAGCAGAAGCCCTGGGAAATGCGCGAAGCCTGTGAGAGGACGCTCGCGAAAAAAGGCATCGACGAGCCCGTCATCCAATGGAATGCCGCGGCATCGTCTCTGAGCTATAACCATCAGATATGGCATGACACCGTGCTGTCGCCCGGTGCGACGGTGGAGCGGATCGTCGCGTTCGGCGACAGCCTGAGCGATACGGGCAACATCTTCAACGACCTGCAGTGGACGTTTCCCACACCGCACGCCTGGTTTCTCGGCCGCTTCAGCAATGGGCCGGTATGGACCGAGTACTTCGCCGACATGACCGGCAAGCCCTTGGCCAACTGGGCCATCGGGGGCGCCGAGACGAAACACTCCAACGTGTTCATCAAGGGACTGGACGCGCAGGTCGACTCCTTCGGCAAATACGTGGCGCGCGCACGCGGCTACGATCCGTCACGCACCGTGTTCACGGTGCTGGCGGGGGCCAACGACTTCATGAACGACCGCAGCCCCCAGATCGATGCCGTCTTCGCCGTGACCCGCCGTCTCGAAGCGTCGTTGGAGAAACTCGCGACGTTGGGGGCCCGGAAGATCGTGCTGCTCAATCTACCGGACATCAGCCGTACGCCGGCCTTCCGCGACGACCCGGCGCAGGCCTCGCTCGTCCGAGACAAGACCCGCCTCTACAACGAGGTGCTCACGGCGATGGCGGCGCGGGTCAACAAAACGCACGGCACCGACATCCAGCTCGTCGACCTGGCCGGCATGTTTGCCCAGGTGCTGGAAAGCCCCGACCGGTTCGGCTTCCACGACACCGAGCATTCGTGTCTGAACATGCCTACCGAGAAGAAAACCGACTACCTCACCGGCCCATCGATGACGCCCGGATGCGACCCCGACGGTTACGTCTTCTGGGACCGCGTGCACCCGACGACCAAGGTACACCGCCTCATCGCCGAACGCGTCTTCGCGGCGGTGTCGGAACGCTGGGCCCTTTCCGGTCGCTGAAACCGTGACTCCCGGCCGCGAAGGCCGGGAGCGGCGTGGCGCGATCAGCGCAGCGCGTCGATCGCCGCATTGAACGTGGGGCTGGGACGCATCGCCTGGCTGACCCGCGCCATGTCGGGGTGGTAATACCCCTTGATCTCCACCGCGTGCCCCTGCGCGCCGTTGAGTTCGCCGACGATGGTCGCCTCGTTGTCGGCCAGCGTCTTCGCCAACGGAGCGAACGTGGCCTTCAGCGCCGCGTCATCGTCCTGGGCGGCCAGCGCCTGGGCCCAGTACATCGCCAGGTAGAAGTGGCTGCCACGGTTGTCGATCTCGCCCACCTTGCGAGCCGGCGACTTGTTGCTGTCGAGGAAGCGGCCATTCGCCTGGTCGAGCGTCTTCGCCAAGACGCGGGCATGACGATTGTCGTAACGCTCGGCGAGGTGTTCGAGCGACGCCGCCAGCGCGAGGAATTCGCCCAGCGAATCCCAGCGCAGGTAGTTCTCTTCGACGAACTGCTGCACGTGCTTGGGTGCGGAACCGCCGGCTCCCGTCTCAAACAGGCCACCGCCGGCCATCAGCGGCACGATGGAAAGCATCTTCGCCGAAGTGCCCAGTTCCATGATCGGGAACAGGTCGGTCAGGTAGTCGCGCAGCACATTGCCGGTCACCGAGATGGTGTCCTGGCCCTTGCGGATGCGCTCAAGCGAAAAAGTCGTGGCATCCACCGGCGCCAGGATGCGCAGGTCGAGGCCGGAGGTATCGTGATCTTTCAGGTAGCGCTCGACCTTCGCGATGACCTGCGCGTCGTGCGCACGCGCGCGATCGAGCCAGAACACCGCCGGCGTATCCGACAGGCGCGCGCGCTGCACGGCCAGCTTCACCCAATCCTGGATCGGCGCGTCCTTGGTCTGGCACATACGCCAGATATCACCCGCTTCCACCGCATGCTCGAACACCGTGGAGCCGTCATCGGCCAGCACGCGGACCGTGCCGTCGGCCGGCACCTGGAAGGTCTTGACGTGGGAGCCGTATTCCTCGGCCTTCTGCGCCATCAGGCCCACGTTGGGCACGCTACCCATCGTCGCCGGGTCGAAGGCGCCGTGCGCGATGCAATCCTCGATCACCGCCTGGTAGACGCCCGCGTAGCAGCGGTCGGGAATGATCGCCTTGGCATCCTGCAGCTTGCCTTCGGCATTCCACATGCCGCCGGAGTCGCGGATCATCGCCGGCATCGACGCATCGACGATCACGTCGCTGGGCACGTGCAGGTTGGTGATGCCCTTGTCCGAATTGACCATCGCCAACGCGGGGCGCTTCGCGTACTCCGCCTTGAGGTCGGCTTCGATCTCGGCGCGCTTGCCGGCATCGAGCCGGTCGAGACGGGCGTAGAGGTCGCCGATGCCGTTGTTCGCGTCGAAGCCCACCTGCGCGAGCGTGTCGGCGTGCTTGGCCAGCACGTCCTTGTAGAACTCACGCACCACGATACCGAACATGATCGGATCGGAGACCTTCATCATGGTCGCCTTAAGGTGCAGCGAGAACAGCACGCCGCGGGCCTTGGCGTCGTCGATCTGCGCACCGATAAAGGCCGCCAGCTTCTTGCGGCTCATCACCGCGGCGTCGACGATCTCACCCGCCTTCACCGCCACCTTGTCCTTGAGCACCTTCACGGCGCCGTCCTTGCCGGTAAACTCGATGCGCAGGCTGCCGGCCTTGTCGAGCGTGGCCGAGGCCTCGCTGCCGTAGAAATCGCCGCCGTCCATGTGCGCGACGTGCGACTTCGAATCGCTCGACCACTTGCCCATGCGATGCGGATGCTTGCGCGCGTAGTTCTTCACCGAGAGCGGGGCGCGGCGATCCGAATTGCCTTCGCGCAGCACCGGGTTCACCGCGCTGCCCATGGCCTTGCCATAGCGGGCGTTGCTTTCCTTCTCGGCGTCCGTCGCCGGCGCGTCGACGTAATCGGGCAGGTCGTAGCCCTGGGCCTGCAATTCACGGATCGCGGCCTTCATCTGCGGCACCGAGGCGCTGATGTTGGGCAGCTTGATGATGTTGGCGTCGGCCTTGAGCGTCTTCTTGCCCAGTTCGGCCAGGTTGTTGGGCACCTTCTGTGCGTC
>CAJYHU010000124.1 GCA_913774655.1 uncultured Luteibacter sp.
CCCGCCTTGCGCATGCCTTCGAGCACGCGCGACGCGGTATCGCGAACCGCGAGCAGGCGGCCCCACCATGCACGGGTGTCGCCGTCCTGGCGGACGTCCAGCCCTTCGTAGAAGGTCTCGAACAGCACCGACGCCTCGCGCGAGCCCGGCAGCTGCTGCCAGATCTCTTCGGCGGTGAAGGTCATGATCGGGGCGATCCAGCGGACCATGGCCTCGACGATGCGGTACATCGCGCTCTGCGCGCTGCGACGACCGCGGCTGTCGGTGGGCATCGTATAGAGGCGGTCTTTCGTGACGTCGAGGTACAGCGCGCCCAGTTCGTTGGTGCAGAAGTTCTGCACGCGCTGGACGATTTCCGGGAAATCGTAGCGCTCGTACGCCGCCACGATCGCCGCCTGCGTATCGGCCGCCTGGCGCACCGCCCAGCGATCCAGCTCGATGCACGCGTCGGTGGCGAGCAGGTGCTTGTCGGGATCGAAGCCGTCGAGGTTGCCGAGCAGGAAGCGGGCGGTGTTGCGCACGCGCCGGTAGGTGTCGGTCACGCGCTTGAGGATCTCGTCCGACAGCGCCATTTCGTTGCGATAGTCGGTGGAGCAGATCCACAGGCGCAGGATGTCCGCGCCCAGGGTCTTCATGATTTCCTGGGGCTCGATGCCGTTACCCAGCGACTTGGACATCTTGCGACCCTGCGCGTCCACGGTGAAGCCGTGGGTGAGCACGTGGTCGTAAGGCGCCCGGCCATGGATGGCGGCCGAGGTAAGCAGGGACGACTGGAACCAGCCGCGATGCTGGTCGGAGCCTTCGAGGTACATCACCTTGTATTCGGAGGCATCGCCGGCCTGGAGCTCCGGGCGCGCACCGATCACGGCGAAGTGGCTCACGCCGGAATCGAACCAGACGTCGAGCACGTCGGTGACCTTCTCGTAGCGATCGGCGTCATCGCCGATCAGCTCACGCGGGTCGAGCGTGAACCACGCATCGATGCCCTCGTGCGCCACCTTGCCGGCCACCCGCTCCATCAGCGCGACCGAATCCGGGTGCGGCTCATGCGTCACCTTGTCCACGAACAGCGTGATCGGCACACCCCAGGTGCGCTGGCGCGAAATGCACCAGTCGGGGCGACCGTCGACCATGCCCGCGATGCGCTCTTCGCCCCAGCCCGGCACCCAGCGCACGTTCTTGATCGCACCGAGCGCGGTGCGGCGCAGCCCGGCCTGCTCCATGCCGATGAACCACTGCGGCGTGGCGCGGTAGATCACCGGCGTCTTGTGACGCCAGCAGTGCGGGTAGCTGTGGGTGAGCTTGGCCGACGCGAGCAGCACCCCGCGCGAGCGCAGCAGTTCGACGATGACCTCATTGGCCTTCCAGATGTGCTGGCCGGCAAACGCGGTATCGCCCGCGAACGGCACCTCCGGGCGGTAAACGCCACGGCCGTCGACGTAGTTAAGCGTGCCGATGCCATAGTTCAGGCCCACGGCGAAGTCTTCCGCACCATGGTCGGGCGAGGTGTGCACGGCGCCGGTACCGTCGTCGGCCGACACGTGGTCGCCAAGGATGGCCGGTACCTGTTTGTCGTAGAACGGATGGCGCAACGGCTTGTTCTCGAGCACGGCGCCTTGCACGCGACCGAGCACGTTGACGGTGTCGACGCCGTAGCGCGCGAGCGCCTTCTCGGCAAGGGCCGAGGCGATGACGAGCAACACGCGGCGACCGTCGCGCGAGGGGCCTTCGACCAGGGCGTACTCGATCTCGCCGCCGAGCGACACCGCCTGGCTGGACGGCAGCGTCCACGGGGTGGTGGTCCAGATGGGCACAGCCACGATGGCGTCGCCCACGTCCACGCCGAAATCGGCGCCGATGTCCTTCGGGTAGACCGCGTCGTAGGCCACGTCGACGGCCGGCGAGGTGCGCTCGGCGTATTCGATTTCCGCTTCGGCCAAGGCCGAGCCGCAATCGAAACACCAGTAGACCGGCTTGGCGCCGCGCACCACGTGACCGTTGGCCACGATGCGCGCGAGCGCGCGGATCATGTCGGCTTCGTAGGTGAAGTCGAGGGTGCGATAGGGCTTTTCCCAGTCGCCCAGCACGCCCAGGCGCTTGAAGTCGGCGCGCTGGAGGTCGATCTGGGCCATGGCGTATTCACGGCACTTCTGCCGGAACGCGGCGGCATCGAGCTTGTCGCCGGCCTTGCCGAACTTCTTCTCGATGGCGATCTCGATAGGCAGGCCGTGGCAGTCCCAGCCTGGCACGTAAGGCGCGCGGTAGCCGGCCATCAGCTTCGACTTGACCACGACATCCTTGAGCACCTTGTTCACCGCGTGACCGAGGTGAATGGGGCCGTTGGCGTACGGCGGGCCGTCATGCAGCACGAAGACCTTGTCGCGATCGGCCGCTTTGGCCTGGATCTGCGCGTAGCGACCCACGCGCTCCCAGTTGGCGAGCCACTCGGGCTCGCGCTTGGGAAGATCGCCCCGCATGGGGAAGGCGGTCTGCGGCAGGTTGATGGTGTTCTTGTAGTCCTGGGTCATCGCGGGCAACCGTGGGTTTCTCGGGTAGGCGCAAGGCGCCTCATGCATTGACAAGAATGGGGTTCATCCCAAGGGCCTGCCGGGCGTCGATCTCGTCCTGGCGCATCTGGGTGGTGAGCGCGTCGAGATCGGCGAATTTCTCTTCGTCCCTGAGTTTGCGCACGAACTCCACGCCGATGCGCTGGCCGTAAAGATCGCCGGAAAAATCGAACAGGTGGGCTTCGAGCAGCGGCTCGCTTACTTCGTTGACCGTCGGGCGCACCCCGAGGCTCGCCACGCCCGGCCAGCTGCAGGGGCCGTCGCCGATGCCGATGCGCACGGCGAAGATGCCGCGCACCGGGCTCACCCGTTCGCGCAGGTGCACGTTGGCGGTGGGATAACCCAGGGTGCGGCCAAGCTGCTGCCCGTGCTCGACGTGGCCGTCGATCACGAAGGGCCGGCCCAGCAAGGTGGTCGCGTCCGCGAAACGGCTTTCGGCCAGCAGCGTGCGAACGCGCGACGACGACACGCGCTCGCCGTCGACGATCACGGCGGGCACGGCATGGGCCGTAAAGCCGTATTCCGCCCCCATGCGCTGGAGCAAGGCGAAGTCGCCGGCACGGCGATGGCCGAAGCGGAAGTCTTCGCCCACCCAGACCTCGCGCGCGGCGAGGCGGGCGACGATGACCTGGCGGACGAAATTCTCGGCCGACATCTGCGTCAGCGACGTGTCGAAGCGCAGGGAGAGCAATTCGCGAATGCCCGCCGCGCTCATGCCCTCGGCTTTCTCGCGCACGCCAGACAACCGCGGCACCGGCTCGGCGGAGAAGAACGCGCGGGGCAGCGGCTCGAACGTGATCACCGCCGGCGCGAGACCGCGCTCGGCGGCACGGCGGCGGACCTCGGCCAGGATCGCCTGATGCCCCAGGTGCAGGCCGTCGAACGCACCGATCGCGACGACGCTGCCTTCGGGCGCGAGCGATGGACCGTCGACGTCGCGATGGAGTCGAAGGGTCATGCCGGGGCGTCCTGGGGGCGAAGGGAAACGAAAGCCATCCGGGCAGTATAGCGGCGCGGTTGCGGTGCACAACGGCGGTGGGTATGGGAGGCGCAGGGGCGATGAGGTTGTGCGCTATGGGAGCGGAGCCGGGGGATGGGAAGCGGGGGCGCACCCCGCGCCGTTCGTCAAAGGGCGCCTGATGCGTTACGCAAACGCCTCGCCAACGTGAGGCTCCCTGGCCCCTCGGGCGCCCGCCGGAAACACGCCCCCACTTCCCAACCCCCGTCCCCGCTCTTTGGAGCAGGAGCTGGGGGACGGGACGCGGGGGCGCATCCCGCGTCGTTCGTCAGAGGGCACCTGATGCGTTACGCGAGCACAGCGCCTTCGTGGTGGCTACCCGGCTCCTCGGTCGCCCGCCGGAAACACGCACCCACTTCCCAACTCCCACCCCCCGCCTCACCTCGCCCGCAAATCCCGCAGGCGGAACCCCAAGGCGAAGAGCGCCGCCACGTAGGCGCCACCGCCCGCGCCGACCAGCACCGCGAGGCGCCAGACGCGCTCCCACTTCGCCACATCGGTCCAGTCAGGCCATGCGTGCAGGCCGATCAGCAACACGACGATCATGGCCGCACAGGCCACGCCCAGCCGGAGCAGGTGGCGGCTCCACCCCGGTTGCCGGGTATATACGCCGGCACGCCCCAGCCAGTGCCAGAGCAGGGCCAGGTTGATGTAGCTCGCCAACGCGCTGGCCATGCCCAGGGCCATGTGCAGGCCGGGAATGGCCGACAGCGCCTCGAACCAGGAGCCCGCCTTCTGCGCGGGCGTCGCCCAGAGGACGAACAGCAGGGCGAGAAAGGCCACGTTGAAAACCATGTTGGACACCAACGAGGCGACACCCGCACGCACCGGGGTGCGCGTGTCCTTGCGGGCGTAGAACGCGGGAAGCACCACCTTCACCAGCGCAAACGCGGGCAGTCCAAAGCTCAGGGCCGAAATCGACAGCGATGCCATCTTCGTGTCGAACGCGGAAAAGCGTCCGTGCTGGAAGATCGTGGCGACCAGCGGCACGGAGAGGATCATCAGCGCGAACATGGCCGGCACGGCGATGAGCAGCGTGGTCCGCAGGCCCCAGTCGAGCGCCCGCGAGAAACCGTCCTTGTCGGTAGCGACGTGGTGGCGCGAGAGCGACGGCAGGATCACCGTGCCGAGCGCGACGCCGAACACGCCCAGGGGCAGTTCGAGAAAGCGGTCGGCTTGCGACAGCCAGCTCTGCGACCCGGCGATCAGCAGCGAGGCGATCACGGTGTCCAGCAACAGGTTGATCTGCGCCACCGAGGATCCGAACAGCGTCGGCACCATCAGGGTCATGATCCGGCGCACGTCCGGCGAACGCCATCCCCAACGCGGCAGCGCCAGCAGGTCGAGTTGGCGAAGCGCGGGCAACTGGAAGGCCAACTGCAGGACGCCGGCGACCAGGATCGCCCAGCCCATCGCCATGATCGGCGTATGCAACCTCGGCGCCAACCACAACGCGCCGGCGATCATGCACAGGTTGAGGATGACCGGCGTGAGGGCCGGCAGGCCAAACCGGTGGAAACTGTTCAACGCGCCACCGGAAAGGGCGGTGAGCGACACGAAGAGCAGGAAGGGAAAGGTCAGGCGCAGCAGGTTGACGGTGAGTTCGAATTTCTCCGGCGTCTCCACGGCACCCGGTGAAAAGAGTGCCGTCACCTGGGGGGCGAAGATCAGCCCCAGCGCCACCACCAGGAGCAACACCCCGCCAAGGGTGCCCGAGGTACGCGCCATCAGTTGCTTCAGGTCGTCGTGGGGCCGGGTTTCCTTGACCTCGGTAAAGACCGGCACGAAGGCGGTGGAGAACGATCCCTCGGCGAAGAGGCGGCGCATGAAGTTGGGTATGCGGAACGCGACCCAGAAGGCGTCGGTGGCCGCGTTGGCGCCGAACGACGCGTTGATCGCCATGTCGCGGACCAGGCCGAGGACGCGCGAGACCATGGTCATGCCGCTGAAGGACAGCACACCGCGAAGAAGACTGGGGGTTTTCATCCGTGCCGGGGGTCGGGTTAAACCGCTAGTTTGACAAAGCACGCCGGGCAGCGGACAGTCTCCGCTCTGGATTTTTCGGGACGCGATGCGTCCCCGCCCCGGGCATCGTTCGCGCGAGCCCTAACCTATTGACGCAGCCTCGTTTTGGCTCCACAATGGGTGTCTTTTTTAAAACCCACCGAACTCTGGAGCTTTACCTTGGCCAACATCAAGTCCGCGAAGAAGCGTGCGCGTCAGTCGGAGCAGCGCCGGCTGCGCAACGTCAGCGCGCGTTCCATGGTGCGTTCCGCACTGAAGAAGGTCGTCAAGGCGATCGACGCCAAGGACAAGGCCGCCGCCACCTCGGCTTACGCTGTCGCCGTGCCGGTCATGGACCGCTACGCTGCCCGCGGCCTGATCCACAAGAACAAGGCGGCGCGCCACAAGAGCCGCCTGAACGCGAAGATCCGCGACCTGGCGTAATCGCCTGCGCGACATCGCTGTTGACGAAAAAGCCGGCTTCCGCCGGCTTTTTCTTTAGGCGCGCCGAGGCTGCAG
>CAJYHU010000125.1 GCA_913774655.1 uncultured Luteibacter sp.
ACGGCAACTGCGCCCTGGTGACCGGGGCGACCTGGCCGGAAGAGCTTGGCCGGGTGCGCGAGGTAGTCGGCGACATGCCCCTGCTCGTGCCGGGCATCGGTGCACAAGGCGGCGACGTGAAGGCCGTGATGGCCCACGGCGGCACACGCGACGGTCACGGTCTGATGATTTCTTCCTCGCGCGCCATCATCTACGCTAGCGCCGAATCGGACTTCGCCGAAGTAGCACATCGCGCGGCCGACGACATGAGAAAATTGGTCAATTCTTTCCGAGAAAAGCGGCTAGACCCATAGCAGTCGCAAATTGCACGATTTGGCAACTGCAAAAGGCTTACGCTGCCGCTCCGGGGTATCGAACAATACCGGCCTTCCAAGGGCGCCACGCGTTACACCGGAGTTGCCATGCCACCTACCAACCGAGGTTTTTCACAGCGCCTGCATGTCGCGCTCGACATGGCCGGCGTCAAGAAAGGCCGCGGCCGCATAACCCAGCTGGCGGATCTTTTCGACGTCAGCCGCGAGACCGCGAGAAAATGGCTTAGCGACCTGGGCCTGCCCGAACTGGAACGCCAGATCGACATGGCGACGCGTTTCGGCGTGAACTTCGAGTGGCTGGCCACCGGCCGGGGCGCCCCGAACGGCGCCACCGGGGTGCGCGAAAGCCCCGCTCTGTATCGTGCCGATTCCCGCGAGCAGCTACGGCTCGTGGGCCTGGTCAGCCGGTTGCCCAAGGAACGCCGCAAGGCCCTGCTGGTGATCGTCGAAGCACTGGCCGAGGCCGAATAACGCGCGCTCGTCGCGCAGGAGCCCGCCCCGGCGTCGACTCGGACGCTGAGGCGTTGAGGCGTCCAGGCCAGAGGCTTCGGTGTCCACCTTCGAGGCGAGTTCCGCACAAGGGAGCGGGGTTACCGCGATGAAAATAACGCCGCGCCCCGCCTCAGTCGTCCCCGATGTCCATGCCCGGAAACAACACGTCGGTGTATCCAAACTTTGTAAAGTCAGTGATACGCGACGGATACAGTCGCCCGATCAGGTGATCGCATTCGTGCTGCACCACGCGGGCGTGAAACCCCTCCGCGGTACGGTCGATCACCGCGCCCAGGGGATCGATCCCCTGGTACCGGATCAACGAGTAACGATTCACCGCCCCGCGCAGGCCCGGCACCGACAGGCATCCCTCCCAGCCTTCTTCCATGTCCAGCGACAACGGCGTGATCACCGGGTTGAGCAGGATCGTCCGCGGCACCGGCGGCGCGTCGGGGTAGCGGTCGGCCCGGTCGAACCCGAAGATCACCAGTTGCAGGTCGATGCCGATCTGCGGCGCGGCCAGGCCGACGCCGCCGGCGTCGTGCATCGTGTCGAACATGTCGGCGATGAGCGCGTCCAGTTCCGCCGAGCCGATCATCCGGGCCGGCACGGGAGGGGCGATGCGCAGAAGGCGCTCGTCACCCATCTTGAGGATTTCGCGAATCATCGGACGTCCGGGGAAAGGGGGTTCGAGCCGCCAGCATGGCGGGGGAACGCCTCCGGCTCAAGCCTCCTATTCGACCAATGGCTAATACGCCGGGCGCCCGCCACGCATTGACCCCCGGCCCCACGGGGGACGACCCTTGTCGTATCCGCAAGGGGAGCTCCAAACACCATGCATAGCGCCATTCCCAAACCCAGCCCCGCTGGCAAGATCCTCTGGGCCGCCATCGCGCTCGTCGGCGCCTGGTGCCTCGGCGTCGTCGCCCTTCGCCGCGGCGAACCGATCAACGCCATCTGGCTGGTCACCGCGTCGATGGCCGTCTTCGTCATCGGCTACCGCTTCTACGGCCAGTTCGTCGCGCGCCGCGTGCTCATGCTGGATCCGTCCCGGGCCACGCCGGCCGTGCTGCGCAACGACGGCCTGGACTACGTGCCCACCGACCGCTGGGTCGTGTTCGGCCACCACTTCGCCGCCATCGCCGGCGCCGGTCCGCTCGTGGGCCCGGTGCTCGCTGCGCAGATGGGTTACCTGCCCGGCACGTTGTGGATCCTCGTCGGCGTGGTCTTCGCCGGCGCGGTGCAGGATTTCATGATCCTCGGCCTTTCGCTGCGCCGGGACGGACGGTCGCTCGGCCACATGCTGCGCGAGGAGCTGGGCCAGGTACCCGGCGTGATCGCGATGGTCGGCGTGCTGGTGCTGATGATGATCGTGCTGGCGGTGCTCGCGCTCGTGGTCGTCAAGGCGCTCACGCACAGCCCCTGGGGCACCTTCACCGTGGCGGCCACGATTCCCATCGCGCTGCTGATGGGCGTCTACCTGCGCTATATCCGGCCGGGGCGCATCCTCGAGGTGTCGCTCGTCGGCCTCGTGCTTTTGCTGCTGTCGATCTGGTACGGCAAGACGGTGAACGACACGCCCGCCCTCGCCGCGCTGTTCGATTTCGACGCGAAATCGCTGGCCTGGCTGCTGATCGGCTACGGCTTCTTCGCCTCGGTGCTACCGGGGTGGCTGCTGCTGGCGCCGCGCGATTACCTTTCCACCTTCCTGAAGATCGGCACGATCGCCCTGCTCGCCCTGGCGATCTTCCTCGCCGCGCCGACCCTTCGCATGCCGGCGCTGACGCAGTTCGTCAACGGCACCGGCCCGGTCTTCGCGGGCAACCTGTTCCCGTTCCTGTTCATCACGATCGCCTGCGGCGCCGTGTCGGGCTGGCATTCGATCATCGCCTCCGGTACCACGCCGAAGCTGCTCGCCAACGAGCGCGAAGCGACCATGGTCGGCTACGGCGGCATGCTGATGGAGGCCTTTGTCGCGATCATGGCCCTGATCGCCGCGGCGTCGCTCCACCCGGGCGTGTATTTCGCGATGAATTCGCCCGGCGCCATCGTGGGCACCACGGTCGAGCAGGCCGCGCGCACGATCAGCGACTGGGGCTTCATGGTCACGCCCGGCGAACTGACCGAGACCGCGCGTAACATCGGCGAGAGCACCATCCTCGGTCGCGCGGGCGGTGCGCCCACCCTCGCGGTGGGCATGGCCCAGCTGCTTCACGGCATCCTCCCCGGCGAGGGCATGATGGCGCTGTGGTATCACTACGCCATCCTGTTCGAAGCGTTGTTCATCCTCACCACCGTCGACGCGGGCACGCGCGTGGGCCGCTTCATGATCCAGGAACTGGCCGGCATGGCCTGGGCCCCGCTGAAGAAGACCGACTCGTGGCTCGGCAACGTGGTGGCCACGCTCATCTGCGTCGGCCTGTGGGGCTACTTCCTCTACCAGGGTGCGGTCGATCCGCTGGGCGGCATCAACACCCTGTGGCCGCTGTTCGGCATCGCCAACCAGATGCTCGCCGCGATCGCCCTCATGCTCGCCACCGTGGTGACGGTGAAGCTCAAGCGCGAACGGTACGTGCTGGTGCCGGCGGTGCCGGCCGCGTGGCTGGTGATCTGCACGCTCACCGCCGGATGGCAGAAGCTTTTCGACGCGAAGGTGAGCTTCACGGCGGTGGTGGACAAATACACCGCCGCCCTGGCCGAAGGCCGTCTGCTGGCGCCGGCGAAAAACGCCGACGAGATGCAGCGCATCATCGCCAACAACCGCGTGGACATGATCCTCACCGGCCTGTTCATGCTTCTGGTGCTGACGATGCTCGCGTTCTCGCTGCGGGTGATCGTGAAGGCATGGCGTGCCAACCGGCCCACCGCGCAGGAAGAACCCTATGTCGCGCTGTCCAGCGTGACGCCGTGAGGTGATCGTCATGATCGCTCGAGTCTGGAAATGGGCGGTGCAGACCGCCCGCCTCTGCTGTGGCGTGCCCGATTACGACGCCTACGTGAGGCACCTGCGCGCGCACCATCCCGAACGCCAGGTGCCGTCGTACAAGGAATTTTTTCGCGAACGCCAGGAAGCGAGGTATCGCGGCACCGGCGGTCGCTGCTGCTAGCCCTCCGGGCAGGGACGTAAGCGCCTCCCGCATCGGTGCGCGAGGCGACGCGCCGTGCGTGGACGCACGGCGCGGGGCCGGCTTCACATCGGCTCGTCGACCTCGATCTGGCCGGCGACACGCGAGGCCGCCGCGGCGCGAGCCCGAGTGACGCCGCGGCGCTCCATCGCCACATACCACACCCAGCCCGACAGGCCCGCGAGGCACAGGCCCAGCGAACCGACCGCCAGCAACCGCATGTTCACCGACAGCACGGGCGACAGCACGCCCGCGACGAACGCCGTGAAAAGCAGGCTACCGAAGGTCTGCACCGAGGACACCGCGCCGCGCTGATCGGGGAACCGATCCAGCATGAGGATCGTGATGGTGGGAAACGCCAGTTGCACGCCGCAGCCGTAGAAGGCCAGCGGCAGCGTGCTCCAAGGCACGCGCGGCACGGGCAGCAGCCACGCCAGCGCCAGGCTGATCGCGCACGAGGACAACATCAGCACGTAGCCCCAGCCCACCGTGCGAATGGCGCTCACGCGTCCGGCCACGCGACCTGACACGAAGGCACCGATCACCATGCCGGCCACCACCGGCACGAAAAGCCACGGAAAACCGTTGGCGTCCAGATGCAACAGATCGCGGATGAGGTGTGGCGCGGACGCGATGTAAAGGAACAGGCCTGAGAAATTGATCGAAGCGGCGATCGCCAACGGCCAGAACGGCAGGTCGCGCAGGATGCTCAGATAGCTGCGCAGCAGGGGGCGCGGACGGAAGACCGAGCGCCGGGATGGCGGGTGCGATTCGTCGAGGAAACGCGCCGTGGCGAGGGTGAGCAGCACCGTAAAGCCCGACAACGCCCAGAAGATACCGCGCCAGCCGTCGATGCCGAGCAGCCACGCGCCCACGATCGGCGCGATGGCCGGCGCCACGCCGAAGATCATCATCACCTTCGACATCATGCGCTGGGCTTCTTCGCCCTGCATGGTGTCGCGCACCACGGCACGACCCACCACGATGCCCGCGCCGCCACTCACCCCCTGCAGCACGCGGCAGGCGAGCAACATGCCGAAACTGGTGGCCAGTGCCGCACCCAGGGTGGCCAGCGTGTACACCGCCATCGCCACGACGATCACCGGCTTACGCCCGTAGGCGTCGGAGATGGCGCCATGGAACAGGCTCATCACCGCGTAGGACAACAGGTAGACGCTCAGCAACTGCTGCAGCGCCACCTCGCCCACCGAGAAATGGCGACCGATGTCGGGGAAGCCGGGAAAGATCGCGTCGATCGAAAACGGCCCGATCATCGTCAGGGCCGCGAGCAGAAACGGCAGGTAGCGCCGCATGTCGCGCTTGGCGGTCGTCATGGGGCGGCGTCTGCACCGGAAGGGGTGCGGCCAGTATACCCGCCGGGCCCGGTGGCTTGGTCCGGCGGTGCGGATGCGCCCATAATCGCTTCAACGTGGCGTGGCGGAGTTCGTCGTGGGTTACACCGGATTCCTGGCGGTAGGCGTGGGTGGCATGCTCGGCTGCTGGCTGCGCTGGTGGCTGGCCGCGGCATTCAATCCGCTATTCACCGACGTCCCGCTGGGCACGCTCGCCGCGAACCTCGCCGGCGGCCTGTTGATGGGCGTGGCGCTGGCCGTGTTCGATCACTACCAGGCGCTGCCGGTGGAAGTGCGCCTGCTTGTCGCCACCGGATTCCTCGGCGGCCTCACCACGTTTTCCACCTTTTCGGCCGAGGCCACCGGGTTGCTGTTGCGCCAGCACTACGGATGGTTCGTCGCCCATGTCTGCCTCAACCTCTTCGGGTCGCTGCTGATGACCATCGGCGGCCTCATCGCCACACGGGCCATCCTAGCGAGGTAACCGCTCATGAGCGCCGATGCCGCACTGAAAGCCCGGGCCCAGGCCCTGCTCGCACAGGCCGGCATCACCCTCGGCGGAAAGCGCGCAACCGACATGGTGGTGCACGACGAGCGCACCTACGCGCGTGTGTTCGCGCACGGCTCGCTGGGCCTGGGCGAGTCCTACATGGACGGCTGGTGGGACGCCGCCGACCTGCCGGGCTTTTTCAGCCGCGTGCTCTCGTCGCGCATGGACGAGTCGTTGCGCACGTTCGATACGCTGCGCATGAGCCTGCGCGCACGGCTGCTGAACATGCAGCGCGGCGCCCATGCGTGGGACGTGGGTCGGCAGCATTACGACCTGGGGCACGACCTGTTCGAGGCCATGCTCGGCAAGCGGATGGTGTATTCGTGCGCTTACTGGGCCCAGGCCGACACCCTCGACGACGCGCAGGAGGCCAAGCTCGACCTGATCTGCCGCAAGCTGCGACTGCAACCGGGCCAGCGCGTCCTCGACATCGGTTGCGGTTGGGGCGAGGCGTTGAAGTACGCGGCCGAACGCTACGGGGTGAGCGGCGTCGGCGTCACGATCTCGGCCGAGCAGGCCGACGACGCGCGAGAACGCTGCCGGGGCCTGCCCATCGACATCCACCTGCGCGACTACCACGAACTCGACGAACGCTTCGACGCCATCCTTTCCGTGGGCATGTTCGAGCACGTCGGCCACAAGAACTATCGCGCGTGGTTCGACGTGGCCCACCGCTGCCTCGCCCCGGCGGGGCTCGCCCTGCTCCACTGCATCGGCAGCAACAGCCGCCCTGGCCGGCCGGATCCGTGGATCGAAAAATACATCTTCCCCAACTCGGTGATCCCGGCGATGAGCCAGGTCGCCGCCGCCCTGGAAGACCGTTTCGTGGTGGAGGACTGGCACAACTTCGGCGCGGACTACGACCGCACGCTCATGGCGTGGCTGGCCAACGTCGACGCCGCATGGCCTCGGCTGGGCAAACGCTACGACGAGCGCTTCCGGCGCATGTGGCGTTTCTACCTGGCCTGCTCCGCGGGGGTATTCCGCAGCCGTCGCGATCAGCTGTGGCAGGTCACCCTGTCCCCACGCGGCGTACCCGGCGGCCTGCGCGTGCCGCGCTGACGCGGTGCCCACGACGCACGGCTTAGGGTGCCGGCATGAACCCGACCGCGACCCACGACGCCCCGCTCGAGACCGATGTGCCCGCACGGCTCGACCGCCTGCGCTGGGGGCGCTTCCACACCCTGGTGGCCGTGGGACTGGGCATCACATGGCTGCTCGACGGCCTGGAAGTCACGATCACCGGCTCGATCGCCGGGGCGCTCAAATCCAGCCCGGTGCTCCACCTCACCGACGCGCAGGTGGGACTGGCCGGCAGCCTCTACCTCGTCGGCGCGGTGGTGGGGGCGCTGTTTTTCGGCTGGCTCACCGACCGGCTCGGTCGCAAAAAGCTTTTCACCCTCACACTGGGCCTGTACCTCGCCGCCACCGCGGCCACGGCCTTCGCGCCGGGCTTGGTCACCTTCGTCATCTTCCGCATGCTCACCGGGGCCGGCATCGGCGGGGAATATGCCGCGATCAACTCGGCCATCCAGGAACTGATCCCCGCCCGCTACCGAGGGCATACGGACCTGGTCATCAACGGCAGCTTCTGGCTCGGCGCCGCCCTCGGTGCGCTGGGTGCGGTGCTGCTGCTCGACATGGGCTGGGTATCGGCGGAACTCGGCTGGCGACTCACCTTCGGTCTCGGCGCGCTGCTGGGCCTGGGCATCCTCGTGCTGCGTCGCTGGATCCCGGAAAGCCCGCGCTGGCTGATGCTGCATGGGCGGATCGACGAGGCCCAGGCCGTGGTCGCCGACATCGAGCGGCGCCTCGGCGCGGCGCCACCGACCGTGCCCCTGCCCCGGCTTCGCCTGCGTCCGCATGCGTTGACGCTGGCGGACGTGGCCCGGACGCTGTTTCGCGACTACCCCAGGCGCACGGTGCTTGGCCTCGTGCTGATGGCGACCCAGGCCTTCTTCTACAACGCCATCTTCTTCACCTACGCCCTGGTGCTTGGCCGCTTCTACGGCGTGGCCGACGCCGACGTCGGGCTTTACCTGTTGCCTTTCGCGGCCGGCAATTTCCTGGGCCCCCTGTTGCTGGGCCGATGGTTCGACACCTGGGGCCGGCGGCCGATGATCGTCACCACCTACCTGCTTTCGGGCGGACTGCTGTTCGCCACGGCCTGGCTTTTCGTTCAGGGATGGCTCGACGCGCGCACGCAGACGGTGGCATGGAGCGTGGTGTTCTTCTTCGCGTCGGCCGCCGCCAGCTCGGCCTACCTCACGGTCAGCGAGAGCTTTCCGCTGGAGCTGCGCGCGTTGGCGATCGCTCTGTTCTACGCGTTCGGCACGGCACTGGGAGGCGTCGTCGGTCCGTGGCTGTTCGGTTCGCTCATCGGCACGGGCGAGCGGTCGTCGATCGGCTGGGGCTATGCGCTCGGCGCGGCGCTGATGATCATCGGCGCCCTGGCCGCCGCCTGCCTGGGCATCGCCGCCGAGCGGCGCTCGCTGGAAGACGTGGCCGCGCCGCTGGGAAGCCGCACGTAGGACGAGGCGCTCTTCACATATCCGCGCGGCGCCGAGCGCGCGCGACGTACCGGACCGGTAAAATGGGGCCATCCCATCTCGATCACGCACAGGGGAGCGGTCACGTGCAGTCACGCAATTTCGCGGTATCCGTCGTCCAGCCCGGCGGCAAGGCCGCTATCGAAATCGAATTCAACGAGAAGGTCCATGGCCTGTCCGGGGATACGCTCTGGCTGTCGCTGGAGGAATCCGCCAGCCGGGAGGACGCCGAGGCACTGCGCGCCCTGCTCGAGCGCATCGGTCACCGCATCACGGTGACGAACGTACGCTCGTAGCCACGGGCGCGGGTTCGTCCACCGCCCTGGCAAGGGGCCGCAGGTGCGGCGCGAGCCGGTGGTTCACCCCGTGCACCTTGCCGCAGCCCAGGCAGCGCCGGGTGCGGCCAAGCCCACCCCGTGCAGTGCGCTCCGCGCCGAGCAGGCAGCCGCAGACGTAGCAGTCGCGGTCGCGGAAACGCAGGCGCCCTACCTGCACCATGCCCAGCAACAGCGCAGCCGTCGCACCGGTGACGAACAGCCAGGCGGGCAGGTTCGAATACAGCGAGGTCATGCCGAACGAACCGGGCATGGACTGGGCCGCGCGCGCGACGGCGGCCGCGACCGATCCACCCGCCAGCCACACGCCGCAAGGCAGGAACATGCGCACGTACATGCGTCCGGTGTAAGACATGCTGGCCCCCTTTCGTCGTTCAGGCGACGTCAGCATGTGGCGCGACCGGTCGATTGGCCGTGAAGGGGTGACAACCGTGACAGCCGGCAGCCGGTCCTCCACCACGGTATCGACCGCCTCACCGGCTCCGCTGGCGTCCCGAGGGTTCGCGGACACGGTCCGCTCCCACCGGGCCGGGGCGACCGCATCGGCGATCCGGTGCAGACGGCCTCATCCGCTCGACGGCCGCCGGCACCGGGTCTTCACGCGGCTGGCGCCGGGGCACCGTAGGACGGCGGGCGGTCGGCCCGTGCCTTGCCGAAGTCCTTGTTGGGGGTCTCCCCCATCGTGAAGCTGAGCGTGCCGCCGGCCACGAGTTCGGCGTGGGAGATCCAGCTCTTCGTCCAGGGCTGGCCGTTCCACGTGACCGACTGGATGTACGGCCGGCCTTCGCCGTTGTTCTTCGTCTCGATAGTCAGCGTACGCCCCCCGCCCACGTCGATCTGCGCGCGGTCGACGATCGGGCTGCCGAACACGTAGTTCGTGCTGACCGGATCGACCGAATACAGGCCCATGGCGCTCATGATGTACCACGCGCTCATCTGGCCGCAGTCCTCGTTGCCGGGCAGGCCGTCCGGCTCGGGAAGGTACATCGTGTCGAGCAGCATCCGTACGCGGGCCTGCGCCTTGTAGTGCGAGCCGGAATACGCGTAGAGGTAAGGCATATGGTGGCCTGGCTCGTTGCCGAAGGCGTACTGCCCGACCATGCCGGCGATGTCCGGCGGCGCGTTGTCCGGCAGGGTAGGATCGGCGTTGAACAGCCCGTCGAGCTTTTTCTCGAACGCGTCCTCGCCACCGAACAACGCCATGTAGTTGTACACGTCGTGCTGGTTGAGGAAGGTGGCCTGCCAGGCATTGGACTCGGTGAAGTCGCGCCAGCGCGAGGAATGGCCGATGGCGATCGGGTCGAACGGCTCGATCCACTGGCCCGCGGCATCGCGCGGACGCGAGAACTGGGTGGTCTTGTCGAACACGTTGGCATAGTTCTGCGAACGCTTGCGCAGTGCGGCGGCCTCCTCCGCATGGCCCAGCGCATCGGCCATGGACGCGACGGCCCAATCGTCGTAGGCGTATTCAAGCGTCTTGCTGACCGCCTCGCCCTCCTTATCGCTGGGGATGTAACCGAGCTGGCGGTAGTAGCCCAGGCCGAAGTAGTCGTCCTGCATGGCTCGACGGCGGAACACCGGCCAGCCCTTGGCGTAGTCGATACCCTTGAAACCCTTCGCCTGCGCCTCGGCCACGACCACGGCCGAGTGATAGCCGATCATGCACACCGTCTCGATGCCCTGCAGCGGCCACACGGGCGCGCCACTGGGGCTTTCGACGGCGAGACGGACGAGGCCGTCGACGATGTCGGGCACGCGATCGGACTGGTACAGCGTGTAGAGCGGATGCGCGGCGCGATAGGTGTCCCACAGCGAATACGTGCTGTAGTTGTGCCGGCCGGCCGGCAACGTGTGCACGGCCTTGTCCATGCCGCGGTAGCGACCGTCGATGTCGCTGAACACCGTGGGCGCGAGCATGGTGTGATAGAGCGAGCTGTAGAAAAGACGATTGACCTTGTCCGACGAGGACTCCATGCGGATCTTCGACAGCTCGGCGACCCACTCGGCTTCGGCCGCCGCGCGCACGCCATCGAAGTCCCAGCCAGGGATTTCGCCGTCGAGGTTGCGCATCGCGCCGTCGATGTCTACGCCGGAGATGCCGACCTTGACCAGCAGCGGCGCCTTCGACGCATGGTCGAAATGCAACGCGGCCTTGAGGTTGTCGCCCTTGACCTCGGTACTGCCGGCCGGCAGCGCCTTGTCGTCGGAGTACAGGGTGACCGAAGTCGGCGCGCGAGAGAGCTTCATCGCGAAGTAGATCACGCGACCGCTCGCCCACTGCCACACGCGGCGACCGCCCACCAGGGTGTCGTTGCCGACCAGGCGCATTTCGACGTCGCTCAGTCGCGTGGGCTCACGCGGGTCGTCCTGGTAGCCATGGGCGAAGTCGACGAGCAGGTGGGCGTCGCCGTCCTTGTCGAAGGTGTAGCGGTGAATGCCGGCCCGCAGCGTGGCGGTGAGCTCGGCGAGGATATCGTGCTTGGTCAGCTTCACCCGGTAGTAGCCCGGATGCGCCTGCTCGCCGGTGTAGTGCGAGCGGTAGCCCTTCACGCCGGTCTTGTAGCCCTTTTCCGGCTTTTCGCCACCGGCCTTCTTCGCGTCGAAACGCGACACATAGTTCACGCCGTCGAAGTCGCGATCGCCGGGCTGGAGCAACACCGGTCCCATCGCGGGCATCACCAGCACGTCGAGCATATCCGACGCACCGGTACCGGACAGGTGCGTGTGGGAGAAGCCCATGATCGATCCGTCGCCCTGGTGATAGCCGGAGCAGCCGTCCCATTGCGCGTTGTTGGTGTCCGGGCTCAGCTGCACCATGCCGAACGGACGCGTGGCACCGGGATAGGTGTGTCCGTGGCCGCCCGAGCCAACGAAGACGTCGACGTAGCCGAGCACGCGATTCGCGGCGGCGCCTGGGCCAGCGGACGCCGGTTCCATGGCCTGCTGCACGCCATGGGCCAGCGCGGAAAGGGAACCGAACTGGCCGACGGCCGTCGCCGCGGCCATGCCCTGGAGAAAACGTCGACGGGTAACCATGAATCGCTCCAACGAAGGCGGCGTCAGACGCGCCGCAGGGTATCGGGGTGTTTGTCCGCGAGGTGAACCACCAGTTCGCCGAAGAGCGTGTTAGCCCAGGCGAACCAGCTTCGCGTGAACTTGGACGGATCGTCCTGATCGAAGGCCTCGTGCATGAAACCCGTGCCGGCGTGCGTGGTCTTGAGCCACTGCAGGCACTGGCGTATCTCCGCCGTGTCGTCGGTGGTGAAGGCCTTCATCATGATCGACATCGGCCAGATCAGGCGCAGGCCTTCATGCGGGCCGCCGATGCCTTCGGCGGCGCTGCCTTTGAAGAAGTACGGGTTACGCGGCCCCCATACCACCGCGCGGGTGCGGGCGTAGCGCGCATCGCGCCCGGTGCATTCCAGGTACGGCAGCCCGAGCAGGCTGGGCACGTTGGCGTCATCCATCACCAACTGGTCGCCATAACCGTCGACCTCGTAGGCCCAGAAATCGCCCTGCGGGTCCTTGACCACGCCGTACTGTTCGATCGCCGCATGCACCTCGTCGGCCAGCGCATTGCACTCGGCCGCGAACGCCG
>CAJYHU010000126.1 GCA_913774655.1 uncultured Luteibacter sp.
AGCGCGCGCTCCGTCGCCTCGACCACCTCGATCGGACCCGGCACCACGCCCTGCGCCGTCGCGCGGTCCAGGATCGATGCGATCCGCACGCACGCATACTGCACATAAGGCCCGGTGCGACCTTCGAACGACACCATGCGATCGGGGTCGAATACGTAACCCGACGTGCGGTACGTCGACAGATCGGCGAATTTCACCGCCGCGATGCCGATGGCCCTTGCCCGCGCGTCGATGTCGTCGACATCGCCGTTCTCCTCGATGCGCGCCCGTGCGCGCCCGATCGCATCGTCGAGCAGTTCGTGCAACTGTGCGACGCCGCCATCGCGCGTCTTGTACGGCTTACCGTCACGGCCGTTGACCGTGCCGAAACCCACGTGCACCAGATCCATGCCGTCGGCGAATCCGGCTCGCTTCGCCGCACGGAAGACCTGGCGGAAATGCAGCGCCTGGCGCTGGTCCACCACATAGACGACGCGCGAGGGATGCAGCCGGTCGCGCCGGTCGAGCAACGTGGCCAGATCCGTCGTCGCGTACAGCGCCGCGCCGTCGGACTTCTCCAGCAGCAACGGCGGCACCGGCGAGTCATCGCCCTCCTGCGCCACCTCGATCACCAGCGCGCCATCGCTGTCCTGCGCGATACCGCGTGAGCGAAGGTCCGCGATCATGCCCGGGATCAACGGCTGCACCCGGCTCTCGCCGTTGAGTTCGTCGAAGTGCGCGTCGAGCGAGGCGAAATCCACGGACTGCGCCTGCAACGATACGCGACGGATCGTTTCCCATAGCCGCATCGAGGCGGCATCGCCCGCCTGCAGCTTCGCCGTCGCGGCGCGTGCCACGGCCATGCGCGCCGGGTCGGCCTTGCAGGCGGCCGCCACCCGCGGATAGATCGCCTGCAACTGCCCCATGTCGAAGGGCGGGGCGGCAGTCCAGCCACCATCGTCACGCAGCTCCGGCCAGATCGCCGGCAACTCAGAGATGAGCATGCCCATCTGCAGGCCCCAGTCACCCAGGTGCACATCGCCGATCACCCGATGTCCCTGCGCGATGAGGATGCGACGCAGGCTTTCGCCCAGGACGAGCGAACGCAGGTGTCCCACGTGCAGGGGCTTGGCGACGTTCGGCCCACCGAAATCGATGACGATGATTTCCGGCGGCTGCGGCGCGATGCCCGCGCGGACATCCGCCCATTGAGAGGTCGCGGCCTCGCCCAGCAGCGACGCCGACAACCGCAGGTTGATGAACCCGGGCCCGGCCACCTCCACGCTATCGAACGCGGCGTCGTTCCTCAGGGAGGCGGCCACGGCCTCGGCGATCTCGCGCGGCGGCCGCTGGATGGCACCGCCCAGCGGCATCGCCGCGTTGCACTGCAGGTCGGCCAGCTCCGGTCGCTGCGCCGGCACGGCGCGGACACCGCGGCTGTCGAAGCCATTAGCTTCGAAGGCACGAACGAGCAAGCGTTCGACATGCGCGGCGAGGGTCGACATGGGGCGAGGCGTCCTTGGCGGTGGAAGCCGCATGATCGCCGGGATACCGTTGGCGGTCGAGAGGCATGCCGATACCGGCCCGGCCGACGCTGGCAAGCCGGCGCCGCGTTGTGTAGATTCATCGCGCCTTCCACGGCATGCCGCCCTGTCGAACGGTCCATCGTCGCATGACGACAGGCAGCCACCCCATCCGCTTTCGCCAGGCGTACCTCATGTCCATGCCGCTGGTCCGGATCATCCTCTACGTGCGCGATGTCGCTACAGTCGAGGCGTTCTATCGCGAGCACTTCGATGCCGACACCGTCGAGCGCATCGAGAACGAGTGGGTAGTGTTCAAGATGGGGCCGATCGAACTCGCTCTGCACCGAGCCGGCGCATCCTACCGAAAGGCATCCCCGCCGACGGCACCGACCGGTTCCACGACGAAACTCGTTTTCGCCATCACGTCGGATCTTGCGGCGCACCGCGACTCGCTCAGCGCCTCGGGCGTATCGGTGGGCCCGATCAAGCGCTACGACGGGTTTCCGTACGCGATGTACGACGGTCGCGACCCCGAGGGCAATGTGTTCCAGGTGATGCGCTACGACTGAGCGTTCATTCGCAACGGACGCGAGGGTCTGGTCCGATAGACCAGGCAGCGTGATCGAACAAGCGTCGTAACACGTCGACAGGACACACCTTCAGCGCCCTCACTCGATATTCTGCACCTGCTCCCGCATCTGCTCGATCAGCACCTTCAACTCCACCGCCGCGTTGGTCGTGCGCGAGTCCACCGATTTCGACCCGAGCGTGTTGGCCTCGCGGTTGAACTCCTGCATGAGGAAGTCGAGACGGCGGCCGATCGGCTCCTTCAGGGCGAGCACGCGGCGAGCCTCGGCGATGTGGGTGGCGAGGCGATCGAGCTCTTCGTCGACGTCGATGCGGGTGATCTGCAGCACCAGCTCCTGCTCCAGGCGGCCGGGCTCGACCGGCTGACGGACGTCGGCCAGGCGGGTTTCGAGGCGGGCGCGCAGCGCGGCGCGGATCTCGGGCAGCCAGCCACGCACGTCGCCGACGATCCGGTCGATGCCATCCAGGCGCTCGCGGAGGATCTCGCCCAGCTTGGCGCCTTCGCGTCCGCGGGTATCGGCCAGGACGTCGAGCGCGCGGTCGAGCACGTCCATGAGGGCGGCCTGCAAGGCGTCGGTGTCGGCGTCCGGCTGCTGGAGCACGCCGGGGAAACGCAACAGTTCGGTGAAGTCGATCGACATGCGCGGGAACCGTTGCTCGAGATCGAGCGCCAGCTCCGACAGGCGGGCCAGCATGCCGCCGTTGACGCGCAGGCCATCGACCGAGCCGTTTTCCGCGCGCAGGCGCACCGTGACGTCCACCTTGCCGCGCGACAGCCGGGTGGCGATGCGCTCGCGCAGGGCGCCCTCGAAGCTGCGCAGGTCGTCGGGCAGGCGCGGGCTGATCTCGAGGTAGCGGTGGTTCACCGTGCGCAGTTCGCAGGTGAGCGTGCCGGACGGGCCCGCGCTTTCGGCGGAGGCGTAGGCGGTCATGCTGCGGATCATGGTCGGCGTCGCTCGCGCGGGAAGGAGGGGCGCAATGGTAAACTGACCCACCGCCCGCGCCCAAATCAGGCCTGCCCATGTCCTTTTCCCGTCCGAGCGGCCGCGCCGCCGACCAGCTGCGCACCGTCACCATCGAACGCCACTACACCCGCCACGCCGAAGGCTCCGTGCTGGTGAGCTTCGGCGACACCCGCGTGCTCTGCACCGCCTCGGTCGAAGAGCGCGTGCCGCCGTGGCTGCGTGGCAAGGGCGAGGGCTGGGTCACCGCCGAATACGGCATGTTGCCGCGCGCCACCACCGACCGTACCCAGCGCGAAGCCGCGCGGGGCGGCCAGGGTGGCCGCACCATGGAGATCCAGCGCCTCATCGGCCGCTCGCTGCGCGCCTGCGTCGACCGCGCCGCGCTGGGCGAGCGGGTGATCACGCTCGACTGCGACGTGATCCAGGCCGATGGCGGCACGCGCACGGCCGCCATCACCGGTGCCTACGTGGCCCTGGTCGACGCGGTGTCCACGCTCACCGAACGCAAGCTGATCAAGCGCAACCCCATCCTCGGCGCCATCGCCGCCGTCTCCGTCGGCATCTTCGAAGGCGTGCCCGTGCTCGACCTCGACTATGCCGAGGACTCGAACTGCGACACCGACATGAACGTCGTGATGAACGATGGCGGCGGCTTCATCGAAGTGCAGGGCACCGCGGAGGGCCACGCCTTCCGCCGTGACGAAATGAACGCCATGCTCGACCTGGCCGCGAAGGGCATCGGCGAACTCGTCGCCGCGCAGCGCACCGCCCTGGGGGTCGCCCCGTGAGCGAGGTGCGCGCCGCCCGCCACACCGACCTCGACGCCATCGTGGCCGTCCACGACGCCGCCTTCGGCCGTCCGACCGAAGGCCACCTCGTGCGCCGCCTCGTCGAGGCGGACCAGGCCGTCATCTCGCTGGTCGCGGTCGACGACGATGACGCGGTGATCGGCCATGCGCTGTTCTCGCCCGTGCGCATCGAACACGGCGACGACGGCAAGGCGCTGGGCCTCGCCCCTGTCGCCGTGCATCCCGAACACCAACGGCGCGGCGTCGGTCGCGCGCTCATCGAAGAAGGCATCGGCGCCTGCTTCGTCGCCGACGCCCGTGCGGTGTTCATGCTCGGTTCGCCGGCCTACTACCCCGCGTTCGGGTTCACCAAGGCCTCGGACCATGGGCTGCACGACGCGTTCGAGGGTGGCAACGCCTTCCAGGTGCTGCCGCTGACCGTGCAAGGGCTCGACGGCTATCGCGGCCGAGTGGACTATGCCTCGGTGTTCTCGGAGGCGCCGTGATGCGCCTGGTACTCGCGTCGGGCAATGCCGGCAAGGTGGCCGAGCTGCGCCAGCTGCTGGAAGGCAGCGCGATCGACCTCGTGCCGCAGACCACGCTCGGCGTCGGCGATGCCGACGAAACCGGGCTCACCTTCGTGGAAAACGCCCTGATCAAGGCCCGGCATGCCGCCCGCGCCACCGGCCTGCCCGCGCTGGCCGACGATTCGGGCCTTTGCGTGGACGCGCTCGGCGGTGCGCCCGGTCTCTATGCCGCGCGATACGCGGG
>CAJYHU010000127.1 GCA_913774655.1 uncultured Luteibacter sp.
CCTTGAACGCTGTGAGACTGATTGCCGTCGAGGCCGCCAACGAGACATCCATGCAGAGCGCCCTCAGCGAATGCGTCAGCCGCACCGTCCGTCGCTACCTTGCCGACATTGGTGACACCGAAGGCGGTGAAGGCCTGCATGCGCTCGTGATTCGCGAGGTCGAAGGCCCCCTCCTTCGCGAAGTGCTCGCCTTCCACGAAGGCAACCAGAGTCGCGCCGCTGCCGCGCTCGGCATCAATCGCGCCACGCTGCGCAAGAAGCTGGCTGCCCACGGCCTCTCCTGATTCGGCCGTCCGGGCGGCTATAATGACGCGCTTTCGCCCCCGGAAGCGCCCATGCCTACGCCCGATCTCGTCCCCGTCCGCCGCGCACTCGTCAGCGTCTCCGACAAGCAGGGCCTGACGGAGCTCGCCCGTCGCCTCGTCGCAGCCGGCGTCGAGATTCTTTCCACCGGTGGTTCCGCCAAGGCATTGCGCGACGCGGGCATCCCGGTGCGTGATGTCGGCGACCTCACGGGCTTCCCCGAAATCATGGACGGCCGCGTCAAGACGCTGCATCCGCGCGTGCACGGCGGATTGCTCGGCCGTCGCGGCACCGACGACACGGTGATGGCCGAACACGGCATCGTGCCGATCGACCTGCTCGTGCTGAACCTTTATCCGTTCGAGCGAACGGTGGCCGATCCGGCATGCACGCTGGAAAACGCCATCGAGAACATCGACATCGGCGGCCCGGCGATGCTGCGCGCGGCGGCGAAGAACTGGAACGACGTCGGCGTGCTGACCGATCCCGCGCAATACGATGCCGCGTTGGCCGAGATCGAGACGCACGGCGGCCTGTCGCGCGCCACGCGATTTGGCCTGTCGGTGGCGGCGTTCAATCGCGTGTCGAACTACGACGCCGCGATCAGCGACTACCTTTCCGGGCTCACGCTCGATGACGCGCAAACGGCCGTGGCGGGCCATGCCGAATTCCCCGCGCAGTCGAACGGTCGCTTCGTCAAGGTGATGGATCTGCGCTACGGCGAGAATCCGCACCAGTCCGGTGCGTTCTATCGCGACCTTTATCCGGCGGACGGTACGCTGGCGACCTTCCGCCAGTTGCAAGGCAAAGAACTATCCTTCAACAACATCGCCGACGCCGATGCCGCGTGGGAATGCGTGCGTCAGTTCGACGCCCCTGCCTGCGTGATCGTCAAGCACGCCAACCCGTGCGGCGTCGCGGTGGCCGCCGATGCCTTGTCGGCCTACGAGATGGCCTACGCCACCGACCCGACGTCCGCATTCGGCGGCATCATCGCCTTCAACCGCCCGCTCGATGCAGAAACCACCCGGGTGATCCTGAAACGTCAGTTCGTCGAAGTCCTGATCGCCCCGGCCGTCGACGCCGACGCGGTGGCCGAGGCGGCGAAGAAGGCCAACGTGCGCGTGCTGGAGATTCCGCTCGGTACCGGGCGCAACACGCATGACGTCAAGCGCGTCGGTTCCGGCCTTCTCGTGCAGACCGCCGATCATCGCCAGGTCACGCGCGACGAACTGAAGGTCGTGAGCAAGCGCCAGCCGACGCCGAACGAACTCGACGACCTGCTGTTCGCCTGGCGCGTGGCGAAGATGGTGAAGTCCAATGCCATCGTCTACGCGAAGGATCACCGCACGATCGGCATCGGCGCAGGTCAGATGAGCCGCGTGATCAGTGCCCGGATCGCCGGCCTGAAGGCCGAAGAAGCCGGCCTCGTCGTGCCGGGCAGCGTCATGGCCTCCGATGCGTTCTTCCCGTTCCGTGACGGCATCGATGCCGCCGCGGCGGCGGGCATCGTGGCCGTGATCCAACCGGGCGGTTCGATGCGCGACGGCGAAGTGATCGAGGCCGCCGACGAGCACGGCATGGCGATGGTGTTCACCGGCGTTCGCCACTTCCGGCATTGACGGTCGACGCGTGGGCGGCGCGCGCCGCCCACGCCAAGGTTCAGGGTTTCAGGCCATCGGTCGGCGCCGCGGGTTCGCGGGCAAGGCCCGCCCCCAGCGGTGTCGGTCGCAGCGCGTAGCGGCGCGCGAGCACCGCGCATGTCATCAGCTGGATCTGGTGAAACAACATGATCGGCAACACGATCAGGCCCAGCGGATGCCCGGCGAACAAGACCTTCGCCATCGGCACGCCGGACGCAAGGCTCTTCTTCGAGCCGCAGAACACGATGGTGATTTCATCGTCTTTCGTGAAACCCAGGGCGCGCGCGCCGTAGCGGGTCGCGAGCAACGCCAGCGCCAGCAGCACGGCATTGACCACCAGCAGGCCGGCCAGCACGGGCCATGGCAACTGGTGCCAGAGCCCCTGAAGCACCGCGGCACTGAACGCCGTGTACACCACGAGCAAGATCGAACCGCGATCCACGAAGCTCAGCAGCGCCGCGCGGCGGCGCACCCAATGTCCGATCCAGCGCTGCGCCACCTGCCCCGCCACGAACGGAATGAACAACTGGACCACGATCGCGCCGACCGCGTGCAGCGACAGGCCACCGCGTCCCGAACCGGCGATGATCAGGCCCACCAGCAGCGGCGTGATGAAGATGCCGAGCAGGCTAGAGGCCGATGCCGAGACGATGGCCGCGGGGACGTTGCCTCGCGCGATGGAGGTGAAGGCG